>NZ_JBSPEZ010000030.1:0-32552 GCF_053848845.1 Amedibacillus sp. YH-ame6 | reverse complement strand
TTTATGTTACGGTTCGCTCACTCACCTACAGCTTCGTAATTGCGAATACCGTTTTCACAGGATGATTTTCAAAGTTTACTAACTGATATTTAACACCTGCTGGAATAAAGAAGGTATCTTCACATTCTAAGACAAAGCTTTCTTCTAAATCCACAAGATTAACAGTCACTGGACCTTCCACACAATATATTGCGGCATCACCCTCATGTGTATCAGGGTCGGAACATCTTGGCCCATATCCACCTGCTGGTAATATAAACTCTCCAAAATGACCATAGTCATTACTTGTGATAAAACGCATGAGCATTGGATGCTTTGTACCATGTACATTGTTGAGTTTTTCAAAATCACGTACCGCGTATACTGCACCTGTTTTTCTAGCTTCACTTGGATCTACAGGCCATGAACCAATATCATCTGTACAACCTTGACGAGAGATATCTTGGATTTTATCACGCATATCTGGCAAGTTCGCATTGTTTACTCCTTTATAGAATTTTGTTTCTTCATCTCTTGGAATGACTGCTGGTGGAATTTGTTCACTCCATGCCTTTGGTGTGATGAAATATAGGATTCTTGCTTTTTCATTTGAGAAGTTATGACAACAATGCCACGCTCCTTCTGGCATGAACAAACCTTCTCCAGTTTCCAAATACGCAAACTGTCCATTTCCACTACGCTGTAGTACAGGACCATTTAAGATATAATAGGATTCATCTCCTGGATGAATATCCAATGGTGCAAATACACCACCTGGGCCTAATTCATAAATACCAAGCATAAAGGTATCTGTAGTTACCATCGTAAATGTGTTATCGGATGTAAATGCATTGTTTGGTGGATATAAAGCAGTGGAATAATCCTGTTTACGAATCAACATTGGTTTCTTGTCTTCTACTTTAAATGGGAAGTTTCCCATGATATCAAATAATTTTGCCATTCTTTTTTTCTCCTTATAGTTTTGAGCCAGCACTTTTATCAACAATAATAGTTACATCATCATGTGCTTGCAGGGCGGTAGCTGGACATGCTTCTGATTTTATACCATTTACAAGTTGGGCAATTGCATCAGCTTTGTTTTCTCCACTAGCGAGTAAGATGATTTTCTTAGAGCGCATAATAGAGGCAATTCCCATAGACATCGCATGATGTGGCACTTGTTTCATATCGTTATCAAAGAAGCGTGCATTATCTTTACGTGTACTTTCCGTTAATGCTACGATATGTGTTTCCATATCGAATGGTGTTCCTGGTTCATTGAACCCAATATGTCCATTAGAGCCAATTCCTAAGATTTGTAAATCAAGCGTTGTGCTTTTCAATGCTTGTTCATACGCATCACAATCGCCTTGAGTACTGCCAGAAGGCATATGAATATTTTCAGGTTTTAAATCAATGTGATCAAAAAGTGTACGATGCATAAAGGATACATAGGATTCTGGATGTTTCGGATCAATTTCTACGTATTCATCCAAGTTGTAAGATATACAGTTCGCATAGCTTGTCCCTTGGTTTTTATAATCTTCAATCATCTTTTCATATAATCCAATAGGTGTTCCACCAGTGGATAAGCCTAATACTGCGTTTGGTTTGTTTGTGATAAATTCTTTGACAATGGTAAAAGCTTTTTCGCTCATATCGTCATAACTATCCATTACATATACATTCATATAGGTACCTACTTATTTCCCATTCTTGAATACAGATAATACTTGTTTTGCGTATTCTTTCATGAATGTATAACTTTCTTCTTCTACTTCGTGCCAGAAGGCTTTTCCATCTCGTTCATTCAAGTATTCTTGAATATGTTTGCTACATGCGGTTGCCATATAACTGTAGTAGTTAACTTTTGAACATCCTGCGCTAATTGCTGCACGCACTTGATCATCATCAACTCCACTTCCTCCATGCATTACCACACGTGAATCTTTTGGCATCAACTTACGAATTTCTTTTACACGTTCAATATCTAGTAGTGGTGGTTCTGCATAAATTCCATGCGCTGTACCGAAACATACAGCAAGTGCATCCACGCCTGTTTCTTCTGCAAACTGTGCCGCTTGTTTTGGATCTGTAAATGTCATCTTGATTGTTTCATGTGTCCATCCAACAACTTCACCACCATGTGAATCTTCTTCTGTACTTGTCATTATCCCTAATTCTGCTTCTACTGTGATATCTAAATCATGAGCAATCTTTGTAAACTCTTTTAGTTTTGCCATATTCTCTTCAAATGGTAGAGCACTTAAATCATACATAATACTACTAAAGCCACAACGAATGGCACGCATTACAAAGTTGTAATCACTACCATGATCCAAATGTACACACACTGGAACTTTCGCTTGTTTTGCATAAGCTACCATTTGTGGCCCAATGGATTCAATTGGAATCAATGGATCATGTACTTGTGCATGGTCTATGATAATTGGTACGTTTAATTCTTCTGCTGCATCTACGACCGCTCTTAATGTTTCTAAGTTTGGTGTGTTGATACATCCAATCGCATATTGCCCTTTTTCTGCTTCTTCTAAAATCTGTTTCATGTTTACTAACATTGTTACATTCCTCCTCTTTTCTTTCTAGTAACCTAGTTCATCTGCAATTTTGGTAAGGTTCGCAAGACCTTGTACTGCCAATTCTTCTCCTGTATCCGCAAATTTACGCCAAATTGCACAATTTGCATTCAACTCTTCAAAGCTTGGATCAAAAGATTCAATTACACATGGTCCGTTGTACCCAATGTCATGAAGAGCTGTGAAGAACTCAACCCATGGTACTAATCCAGTACCTGGAATTCCTCGATTATTTTCACAAACATGAACATAACCAAGATATTCTTTTCCACATGTTTGTACCGCTTCACGATAGCTTGTTTCTTCTCGTATCATATGGAAACAGTCCAAATGGACACCCATATTACCAGTACCAACATCCTTACAATATTGAACTCCATCTTCTGCAGTGTTGATAAAATGTGTTTCGAATCGATTGACTGGTTCTACACAAATACGTAACTCTGGATATGTTTCTTTCGCATATTGAGCGACTTCTCGCATCGCTTCCACAGAATGTTTCCACTCTATCTCAGTTCTTGGTTTCCCACTTAAGCAACCCCATCCAGCATAATTTACACCACCAAGGATGTTAGATCCTAAGGCCTTGTTGATATCCACTAGAGTTTTAAGGGAGGCAATTCCCGCTCTACGTATAGAAGCATCTTCTGATATCAAATTCGTATCTGCACCTAAGGTTGTTGTCGTAACTACTTCTAACTTCGTTTTTGCTAATTCATTGATTACTTCTTCTGTTGGAAATGTTTCAGGGTGTGCAATCGCAATATCGATGACTTTAAATCCAAGTTCATCTGCTTTTTGAATCACCCATAAATCTTTTTTGGAGAATACTTCACTCCAAATAAAGGTGTCTACACCAAATTTCATAATGAGTTTCCTTTCTATTTATTTCATTAAATGAGATAATAAAATCTTTTCTGCTTCAGGATTCCATAAACCATTGTGTCTTTCGCAACACTCATATAATTGTTTGAATATTTCACTCTCTTCTGCTAATTCTTCAAATTCATCGATAGAAGTAAGTGGCAAATCAATTTGTGTATAAATAAGTTTTTTAGCACCTGGAATCTTAGGTAATTGTGTTGTCGCTTCTACAACGCTATCAATTCCTCCAATATGCGTAATCATGAGTGCTGGATTTACTTTCTTCTCACGAATCAATTCTAATGATTCTACAAAATCTTCACGTAATCCTCCACTAGAACCGATAATTTTTGTATTGCGATAATGGCAATCATATAAGTTCATTGTGGCACTGAAAGTCTTATCCGCAGGTCCAGCAAACAAATTCATACATCCATCAAATGCTAGAATTGCATTTCCTGTTTCTGATACGGATTTGATTGGTGTATACACAAAGACATCATGATATCCTTCCCCTTGTGTAATCCCCATCAATTCATCGATTTCATTTTCAACCTTAGATGTATTAATATAATGTAATTCCACTCCGCATTTCTTTGCGTATTCTTCATCAATTAGACGTTGTGTGCGTTTTAATTTAATATCATCTATATCTGTTACAACCACACGTTTTGGTTTTCCTTCTTTAGCAAGTGCATAATTGATTGCCATAATTCCCATCGGTCCACATCCTCCAAGAATAATTAAATTACCATCTGCCTTGTTAGAATAAACTGGTTGATGCGTGCCTGATACAGTATGTATGTTGGCATTGTAACCACCAATCACACAATATAGTGGTTCTACTACAGATACCTCAAAATAACTGTCTAGTTCCAATTCAAAGAAACACTTCTTTTCGATGACATCTCTCGGTACGATTGCATAGGTACAATCCCCTCCAAGATATTCATACGAATAACCTGGTGCTTCCATTTGATCTGGTATTCCAGGCAACAAAGCAAATCGCTTTCCAGCATGATACTCTTTCTGCCACATCTTGCCTACTTCCACAATATCTCCAGAGAACTCATGTCCAATGATTACTGGATGTTTGTTTACATCGTTTGGTACTCGGATATGTCCTGCACCTTGTGTCACTTCTTTGTAGGTTGACATACATAAACTATCACTCATAACTTTCACAAGGATTTCGTCCTCTTGAATACTTGGTAATTCAAATTCTTCTAATCGAATGTCATTTGCTCCATACAAACGCACTGCTTTTGTTTTCATATACAACACCTCTCTATGGGTTCAGTTTATCATTTCGCTTTATAAAGTAAATAGATGGCGGAAATGATGACAAATGATCAAAAAAAGATGAATATTTGTCATATTTCAATCAATTTCTTTGATTAAACGAAGTTTTCGCTTATAATAAAGGTAGTATTGATCAACATCGAAAGGAGTCTCTTATGATAAGCGATGAGCGTAGAAAAAAGATTCTTGAACTCTTAGAACAACAACATTATATGAGTGTAGAAAAGCTTGCAAGAGCTATCTTTGTAAGCGAGCCAACCATACGGCGTGACCTAGCTCAACTTTCCAAAGAAGGTTCACTAAAACGTACACGAGGAGGAGCCTCCTTTGTGAATCCTGATACAGTAGATTGGCCTTTTAGTTTTAGAAAAAAAGAAAATATAGATGAAAAACGCAAAATTGCGCAACTTGCCATTAAACTGATTCACGATGGTGATAGTGTTTTCTTGGATAGCGGTAGTACTTGTTTTTGTCTTGCTCGTGAAATGGTGGAATTAAAGCACCTATCTGTACTCACTTATGGAGTAGATAATGCAAAAATCCTAGCAGCAAATGATACGATTAACTCTCAAATCACTTGTGGCTCTTATCAACTCCAACGTACAAGTATTTATGGATTTGGTACTGTGGATTATATCCGTAAATTTCATGCGAAATATGCATTTATTTCTTCCCCTGGTTTTCATCCGGAAAAAGGAATATTCAATTATGATCATAATGAAGCAGAATTAAAAACAGCTTTCTATGAAAATGCTGATTATACCATCGTGCTACTTGATTATAAAAAAATAGGGAAAAGTTTCCCTTACCTTGAATTAGCAAATGATCATATCGATGTTATTATCACAGATCGCCCCTTTAAAAAACATATTCAAGACTTGTGTGATGTACATAATATCAAAGTCATTCATACACTTGAACAGATGCGCTCTTATATTCTGGAAAAAGGCTTATAAATGAAATGAAACCCACCTTAACTTCATAGGGTGGGTTTTGCATATAAATTGATATTATAATTACTCAAAGTCACAATGTCTTGGAAACATTGTTTCTGTTGTCTCATGCATACGTTCCATAAGTTCTAAAATAACTCCATCATATGTGAGAAATGACATTTGTTCAAACGCACTTCCCATAGGTTGTATGGAAGTTAAAGTAATCCCTTTGTGAGCCAACTTTGGTGAAACTCCAGGAAGCACAACAACCACATCTGCCATTTGAGCAATTGGTGATTCATCGTCCATCGTAATCAAAGCAATTTTGACTTTTGCTTTTTTTGCTTTTGTAGCGAGAGCAACTAAACTTTCTGTTGTTCCTGACCCTGAACCAATAATCAGTAAATCTCCTGCATGAGAATGAGGAGAGGAAATCTCTCCAAACATACTAATAGATAACCCTAAGTGCATCAACCGATTCGTAAAACCCTTCATAGCTACACCAGAGCGACCAGCTCCTGCAGTGAAAATATGCCTTGCTTCTTGAATAGCATCCACTAGTTTTGTCAATTGTGTATCTTCTAAATATTGTGCATTATATTTTAATTCATCTACTATTGCATTTGTATATTGTTTTACACTCATATCGTACCTCTCCCTATTTTGTAAATGCTGGACATTTCGCTTCATAATCCAACAATTCTTTTAATTCATTATCAAGTTTTAATATGGTAATGGCTACGCCATTCATATCTAGTGAAGTTACATAATTCCCAACAAAAGGTTCGTATATTTTTATACCCTTATTTTTTAAATAAGCACTCGCTTCTCCATATAAAATGTATTGTTCCATAAGTGGTGTACTACCTAACCCCGAAACTATCACAGCAACTTCATCGCCCTTTTGTAATGGCATATCTTCATGAAGCTTGTCCATCATTTCATTTACAATCGTATGGGCACTACACATAGCACGTACATCCATCCCAGGTTCACCATGATGTCCAATTCCAAATTCATAGCATCCTTCTTTTATATGAAAGTTAGGATGACCCACAGCAGGAATTGTACAAGCAGATAAGCCTACACATATGCTTCTTGTTGCATCAACACTCTTTTGAGCTATACGAATCACTTCATCTAAATCAGCACCCATCGCTGCTTTTGCCCCTGCAATCTTCCACATCAACATGCCACCCGCTATACCATGTCTTTTTTCTTTTGTTTCTTTTGGAGATGATGAAATATCATCACAAGCAACAACATATTTCACGCACACATCGTCATCATCTGCCATGTCGATTGCCATCTTAACATTCATGTTGTCTCCTGCATAATTTCCAAATAAGCAAGCTACTCCTGCGCCTTTGTCTGCATGTAGAAAAGCATCATGAAATGCAACTGCTGTTGGAGAAGAAAACACTTCCCCTACCGCCACAGCATCTAGCATGTGTTTTCCTACATAACCAAGGAAAGCAGGTTCATGTCCACTGCCACCCCCACTTACAAGTCCAACTTTGCCTTGAGGTTCATCTTTATAATACACAACTTTAGGATTGGATTTCGACAAGGCAATATACTCATGGGCATCAACAAACCCTTTCAACATATCTTCCACTACTTGACTTGCATCATTTACAAATCTTTGCATAGTATTCCCCTACTTTCCC
This sequence comes from Amedibacillus sp. YH-ame6, assembly GCF_053848845.1. Lineage (NCBI taxonomy): Bacteria > Bacillati > Bacillota > Erysipelotrichia > Erysipelotrichales > Erysipelotrichaceae > Amedibacillus > Amedibacillus sp. YH-ame6. The sequence goes on along the minus strand of NZ_JBSPEZ010000030.1, from coordinate 25,205 downwards.
ATCGCACTTTGATAAATAGCAAGGATATCCGCAACACTGCATTCTCTTGGATTCCCTCCAGTGCATACATCTTTATAAGCCAATTCGCTTAATTCTTTCAAGTCACTTTCTAACACATTAATTTCAGATAGCGTTTGTGGTATACCAATGGAAGTAGATAATTCTTTCACAGCTTTGATGGCTACCTTACGATAAGTATCACTATCCATAGTTTGACAATTTTCCACTCCCATAGCATATGCAATATCACGGTATTTTTCGTTTGTAGCATCTTTGTTAAACTCCATAACATAAGGAAGTAATACAGCATTCGCAATACCATGAGGAGTATTATAATACGCACCTAAAGCATGAGCCATACTATGTACAATACCTAACCCAACATTTGAGAATGCCATCCCTGTCATATATTGTCCAAGTGCCATCGCCTCTCTAGCAACTGGATCATTTTCACATGCCTTTCCTAAATGTTTCGCAATAAGTTCAATTGCCTTTAAATTCAGGGTATCCGATAATTCCCATGCATCTTTTGTAATATACCCTTCAATTGCATGTGTAAGAGCATCCATACCAGTAGCAGCACTTAATCCCTTAGGCATACTACTCATCATATCAGGGTCTACAACCGCTACAACAGGAATATCATGTGGATCTACACATACAAATTTTCGGCGTTTTTCTGTATCCGTGATAACATAGTTGATGGTAGTTTCAGCTGCAGTACCTGCCGTTGTCGCTACCGCTATCATTGGAACACTTTTATGTTTTGTTTCAGCTGTTCCCTCTAAACTAAGAACATCACCAAATTCTGGATTGTTGGTAATGATACCAATCCCCTTTGCTGTATCCTGTGGGGAACCCCCTCCTATAGCAATCAGGTAATCACATGCATTTTGTGCAAATATCGCTACCCCTTCCTTCACCATATCTACAGTTGGGTTCGCTTTTACGCCATCATATACGACATAAGGAAAACCTTCTTTATCCATTAAATCTGTAACCTTATTGATCACTTTGAACTTTACTAAATCTTCATCTGTAACAATCAAAGCCTTTTTAAAGTTGCGTTGCTTTATTTCTAAGATAATACCTTCTATCGCACCATAACCATGATAACTAGTTTCATTTAATATAAAGCGTTTCACACTTGATCCTCCTTCATAGTATCTTTTAAATATTGGATGATTTCTTTTTCTTTAGCTGAACGAATAACGTGCAATAATGTTTCATCTTGTAATATTTGATAAGATATATTACCAAGTGTTATACGTTCAATTTTTTTCGCTGGTTTTGGAATCAAAATCATTAAACCAACGGATATTTTTTCTTTAAAATCGCTTATCTGCGCTCCATTTTGGAAACGGAAGAAAATAATATAGGGTCTATGAATAGAAGCAATACTTGAGTGGAATAACACAAACTCTTTCTCTTCTAAATATACTTCTCCTAATTTTTCTCGTTCCATAATGGCTTTGACACATTCCTTACGTATGGATGTTGGTTCATCAAGAATACGTACAATATTATGTATCAATTGTCCCTTTGTAAGTGAAAACATAAATTGTATTAAACGTGCCTCTTCAAACAGCGAAACATCGAGACTTTCACGATGTTTATCATCATTGAAAGCTTGAATATTTTTTACGCGTTTTTCAGCTTTAATTTGATTAAATAAACGATTGAGATTGGAAATATCCTCTTCTTCTAGAAGAGGGTTCACTTGAACATATGGGAGTGATATTTCTTTATCGATTGTGAGGGTTGTGACAATCGCATCTAAATCCTTGTACTCATATAAATGTTCTAATTGTTCTATAGAAAGTGCCACTACTTCACCTAGTTGATGAAAGTTGCTTTTTAAGGTAGATACCAATAGAACACTAATCCCTACCCCACTAGAACAAACAACACCTATATTGAGTTTGTTTTCATTTTGCATAAGAGCTTTGGAACGTTCTACAGCAGCTCCAAAATGAAGTGTAAGATATCCAATTTCATGATCAGAAATACTATTTCCTTTGGTATCTTTAATGAAGCCACATGTCTTTTTTGTAAGTTCGAACATTTCATTAAATTGATCCTTTATCTGGTCTAAGAGTGGATTTCGTATACTTAAATCATAAGAGATACGATTAAGTGCTGGTTTTAGATGTGCCATCAAACCAGCGAACAAGTCTTCATCTTCCGTATAATCATAATCCACCAATTTACTAAAGTTTAATATTAATTGTTCTACTATTTGTGTACACTCGTGTTCATCCTTTACATCGTCCATTTCCGCTACTTCTTGCATAGGTACTCGAATACGTGTACCTTTTAAATGCATTAAAATATAGGCAACTTCTTCATCTGGAAACACAATATTTTGTGACATTTCAAAATAATGTGCGAACTCTTTTGAAAGTGGAAACAATGGATCTTTACGAAGTTTCTCAAAGATATGTTGTGCCATTTCAATAGTTTCACCTTTTTTTATACGATCAATAGCTATCGTCATATGAATAATAAGTCCTAAGTAAGAACTTCTCGTAATATTATTGAGTAGTATCACACTAATATCTTTTAGGGTTGTAATTACAGAATATAAAATCTCTTTATTTAAAAGATTCATAATGCTATTTTCATCATCGTTATGACGATTGAAATATTCCAATTCATCAAAATTCGTATTGTTATGAATATACTCTTCTACATTTTCCTTCACCAATTGAGCATGAAGAAAATTCGCCTTTGCGCGATGGATATCCTCTTCACTTCCCACAACCTCAATCCCTGATGAAACGCCTCGTTTAATCGTTAAATTTTGATTATGTAACCATTCTTCAATGGTTTTTAAATCGTTACTGATGGTTCCTTCTGAAACATTGAACAAATAGGCAAAGTAACTAAGTTTATCAATAGATCTTCGTTGTAAACACTCCAACAACAAACGCTCTCTACGAAGTTCAGGACTATTGGCCACAAGATGTTTTAATTCATCCTGTATATAGTTGATAAATTCTTTTTTCTTCTCCTGTTCTCCAATGATTTTATAACCAAAACCTTTTTTGGATGTTAAGGTTAAATCAAATTGGGAGAAAATATAATCTGTATCTTTTAGCTCACGAATGATTGTACGGTTACTGACATGTAGTTTTTTAGCTACATCACCGATAGAGATGTAATCATCACCACATGAAATAATATCCATGATTTGTAAAAGCCTCCGAGAGTATATACAATGTTCCATATTCGTCTCCTTTCAACCCAATTGCCTAACATCCCCATGATAAACATGAAATATCCAATATTTATTGGATATATTTCATCTTCTTTTGTTTTTTTGTTACTTTTTTCTTTCTAGTCCTTTTTATTTGATGTGGATTCATATTTTTGATTTTTCCATAATAAATCCAAAACGAAATACATAACAAACATAAGGTAAGTGCCATACCATATACAATCATGACACGTTCACTACTAACAACGCCTGGTTGAACAAAAATAATCAAACGTGTTAAGCATACAAATACCAATGACATGGTGAGTGCTTGTTGCCAAACTTTATGTTTTTTCTTAGCTACTTCATAGAATTCGCTTTCTTGAAGTTTGATATTCACTCGTTCTTTTGTATTGATAAACATGAAGTAGAACAGCACATTGGCAATTACAATGCTAATGCCTAAGCCAAGAACAATTTCAAATATATATGGTCGAAGTAATCCTTCCAAAACTGCAAAGATAGAAAACCACACATAGGTTTGACGATCTTTAATTTTCATCATTTTTTCATACTTCGTATCAAAATAAACACCGCGAATGGTAAATGTACTTGGAATGATCTTAGTAACATAAAAGTTTCCTCTTTTTTTAATTTTCGTTGTGTTGTTCTTCTCCATTTGTATTCCCTCTTTCTTTTTATTCCATATTAGCGTGACGATAATGCATTTGTTCTTGTGTTTGGTGACGTTCTTTTTGAATACTCATAGCAATTGCATCACAAGTCAACCAAGAAAGTTGTTCAAACATATTTCCAGCTGGCTGTAAGCTTTCGCTTTGATTTTCATCTTCTATTTTATCCGTTTTACCTGGTAGTACAACACAAGCATCTGCCACACTACCAATCTTGTTTTGTGGGAAAATTGTTATGGTAATCACCTTTGCTCCTTCCTTATTAGCAAGGAATGCATTGTTTACATGACTTGCGGTATTACCAGAACCAGAAATAATAAATAGGACATCATCCTTACGGATCGATGGTGTCGTTGTCTCCCCTACAACATACATTGTAAGTCCCAAATGCATCATACGATTGGCGAATGCTCTTGCGACAAAACCTGAACGACCGCTCCCTCCAACAAAAATCCGTTTCGCTTTTAATAACATTGAGATAGCCGTATCTAATTCTTCTTCTTTTATATGTGTTGCATAGGTTGCAAGTTCTTGTCCTATTCCAACAATACTCTCACTTGTATTCATATTCCTTCACCTAGCACATTTTTTCTTTGATTCGTTTAGCTTCTTCCAAAGGATTTGCATGATTACAAATTCCAGAACCTACGATGATGATATCTGGTTTTAATGTTACATACTTTTCAATCGTTGAGCTATTGATACCACCAGCCACAGCAACTTTTGCATTTTTTACCAAGGATTTTACCTCTGTTAAATCTTCAAGTGGTGTTCTACCTGCATGTTGTTGATCAGCTCCAGTATGCACAGCAATTACATGTACACCGATTTCTTCTAATGCTTTGATTTTGCTAGGGAAATCTTGTTCACAAATTAAGTCTACCACACATTGTTTGTTGTAGCGATTGGCAGCATCCACACAACCCTTAATTGTTAATAAATCCGTAACAGCAAGGACAGTTGCATATTCCGCATTTGCATCAAATGCAAGCTGTGATTCATAATCTCCTGCATCCATAATTTTAAGATCTGCTAAAATTTCTTTTTCAGGAAAAGCTTTTGCAAATAACTCTACTGCTTTTGTACCTTCTCGTATAACAAAGGGTGTACCTATTTCGATGATATCGATATAGTTTCTTAATTCCTCACAGAGTTTCATACCTTCTTCAACACTTACTTCATCTAATGCAATTTGTAATTTCATACAATTATCCTCCTATTTTTTAAAGTCCTTATAATACTGTAAGATACATGCAAATAAATCTGTATCTGATGGAATTGTTGTAAAGTTGGTAATCGCTTTTTCAATTCCTTCGTTGCGGATAAAGTCTTGAATCTGTTGTGATTCTTCATCTTCCAAACGATCAAATGTAAAGGCAGCTGCAATTGCTCTAGCAATGTTTTGATATGGCATCCCTAACTTCATTGCTTGTATAGCAGGTCCTGATAAACGATCATTGGGATGAAGTTTACGAATTGGATTACGGCATACACGAACAACATAATCTGTATTTTTACTAGACAAATATCGTTCCAATGCAAATTCAATATACTCAGCAAGTTCCGCATAATCAATATTGTGTTTTTTACTTAACATCTTCCCTACTTCACACATTTGATCACGTACTTCTTTGTATACCTCTGGATCTATAAAACCATCCATCATAATTGTATATCCACGTAGATTTCCAAGATATCCACATGCACAATGACCACCATTTACCACAAACAATTTACGATCCAAAGCAAGATTTATATTATTTGTATAGGAACCATCCTTAATTGGTTTCGAAGTCGGATCATATAAACGATCTTGTTCAATAGCTGCTTCAAAGGTATCTCCCACTTGTATGATACTTTTTCCATCTTCTTCGATATTCATAACCACACGATCTGTAATTGTATTTGCAAAGCAAGCTACCTTTCCAATGGTTTCTTCGTTTAACTCTGGTGTACATTTTAGGATTTCTTCCTTTAATGTATCACTTGCACGATATGCATTTTCAAACGCAAGGATATCGATAGGACGAACCCCTTTTTCCAAACGTTTCAACAATCCTTTTCCAATCACTGGAGCAATTCTTTTTAAATTTTCTACTCGTACACTAGTGGTAAGGATGAGCGCTTCCGCAATAACATCAATTACCTTATCACTTTCGTCAATAGAATGAAGTGCTTGTACATGGTCAATCACTTTGCGATGGTTTCCTAATTCCATCTCAATTAAAGTAAAGCTATTTGTCTCATTGATTTGATCAATCAATTTTTGCATCGTATCTACAAATACAATTTGGTATCCACTCTCATACAATAAATCTCCAAGTAATCCTCTACCGATAGCCCCTGCGCCAAAATGTACCGCTGTTTCCATAACCTATCCTCCTCATGTTTACTCATCATTTAAGTTTAAAATATTGAAGACCTCTTCCGTTGTTTTTGCATTTTTTAAACGCTCCACATTTTCGTCTTCCGAACATATCAATGCTATTTTCCCTAAAACATTGATATGTTCATCATTATTACCAGCAATGCCAAATACAAGATACACGGTTTCTCCCCGACTTGTTTGAAAGCCTTGTGGTACTTGAATGAAACTTACTCCTGAGCGTTTGATCATAGTTTCAGAATGACTGAAGCCATGAGGAATCGCAATATTCATACCTATATAAGAAGGGCAAATTTCTTCTTTTTTTAACATATCATCGATATATTCAGGAGTGATATAACCATTGTTAAGCAATACTTCACCACTCTTCTGTATCGCTTCACTCATATCCTGTATCCTCGCATTTAAAACGATATTTTTCCCATTAAGAATATCCTGCATTTTGCGACCTCCTTATGTAACATATTGGGAAAGATGATAACACCTTTCCCAATCAATGTTTCTATCACGTTTTATACATTCTTTTTGATTTCGTTAATGACCATGTCATAACCATCTTTATTCATTAGGTTATCAAAACCAATGATGGCTGCATTTTTGTTAGGACATGAACTAACAGCGCGATCAAATAATGGATCACTTGTAATTACAACATCTGCATCTGCATCAATTTCGGCAACAGAATTATGTTTTACCTCTACGTTCAGCATTGCTTTTGAAACTTTACTCTTTAATAAAGAAGTTCCCATCGTACTTGAACCCATACCAGCATCACAAGCAACGACAATTTTCTTTACATTCTTAGGAATCTCATTCATCATACGGAAATCACTTAACTTAGTAACTGTACCTGTAGCAGTAATTGAGCTTGCACTACCACCTGATACTGCACCAGCGCCAGCCATTTCTAATTCAGGTTTTGTATTTTTATAAATACGCATCAAGAAGAAACCAGCGATGACACAAGAGATTGCTGCTGCTCCAAGATAAGCGATCACATTGATAAACATACTATCTTTTGGAGACATTAGCACGAGGGCAATAATACTACCTGGTGAAACAGCTGCCACTGTTCCTCCATCAAACATTTGTAATACAAAGATTGCGAAAGTGTTACCAACGATTGGTCCTAATAGTGTTGATGGGTGCATTAACGCATAAGGGAATGCTACCTCACCGATACCACCAAATACCATGATAGGAAGTGCAGAATAAGCGGATGATTTGTCTTCACCTTTAGCGAAGATACAATATGCTAATACTAAGCCAGACCACATACCACCATTTGCTTCTACTAAGAATAGAATAGATTTACCTGTCTCGGCTGCTTGTTCTACACCTAGTGGAATCATAATGCCGTGGTTTACGGCGTTGTTTAGGAACAATACTTGTGCTGGTGGCACAAAGATGGATGCAAATGGCAATAAGTTGTTATCTACTGTCCATTGTACTCCTGAAGAAATTACACTTAAGATGGCATCAAATATTGGAGTTACTACCCAATATCCTGCAACCATAATAAGAGCCCCTATAATACCTAATGTAAAGTTATTGACAAGCATTTCAAGACCAGTTTTGATATGACCTTCTAACGCCTTGTCGACGTATTTAATGATGATTGCACCAAGAGGTCCCATCACCATACCACCAATTAACATGGTGATTTCAGCACCGATTACAACACCGATTGTAGCGATTGCACCAGCAACCCCTCCTCGTTTCCCATAAACGTTATAACCACCTGTATAACCAATCAAGATTGGCATCAGGAATTTTAAGGTAGGTCCAACAAGATTATTTAAATCTTCATTTGGTGCCCAACCAGTCGGAATAAATAAAGCTGTTAAGATACCCCAAGCAATAAATGCTGGAATATTTGGCATAACCATTGCTGACAATGTAGCGCCAAACTTTTGAATCTTAATTTTAAAGCTAGAACTGTTTTCCATTTTCATTCTCCTCTCATAAGTTTTTACAACATTTTACATTAGTCTTCCCATGTTACTTCTGTTCCTATTTTGCTCTGCTACTCCTTTCACCTACATTATAGCCTCGCGTTTTTCGATAAACAAAGCATTCCCATTTAATGTTGTCTGACGAAGCCATGTGACAAGATTGAAAGAACAAAAAACCTAATAAAATAAAGGCTTTTATACAATCACATGGACTGGTATGAATAATTATAATTAAAATATTTATGTGATCTCCCCTTTTATAAATGTTAATTTATTTAAAACATATGTGTCACAATAATAAAATGTACTTCCCATATCATATCGAAATTATACAAAATATACTATATGTTTTGATGATAATATTTTACCAATTTTTGTATATACATGATTCTTCCATTTTCATATTTTATAGAGACATTACTTCAAAAAAAATAATAACCATGCACCACAATTAATTCCTATTAAACATATAATCATTTGATAGGAGTGTAACTATGACCTGTTTTTTTCTTTTTATAAATTTCAATTTTTTGTTCTCTTGTAAGTTTTGACATAATCTAAAAATGAACCTCCTTTAATTGGTTGTCCAATTTAGGGGGTTCACTTCAAAAAGAACTGTTTTTGTTTATCAAAAGTATCTGATTTACGTATTAGGCACGATAGTCGCTAATCCTCCAAGAGATGTTTCACGTAGTTCGATTGGTATTTTCTTACCAGTATAATTCATTGTATGAACCACCATATCAAAGGATACTTTGTGTCCTCTTAGCTCACTAATATTTTGAGCCAATAATGCTGAATCAAGTGCACGTAAAACACCAACCGCATTTCGTTCGATACATGGAATCATTACATAGCCACCTACAGGATCGCATGTAAGTCCAAGATGATGCTCAATACCTATCTCTGCTGCATATTCTATTTGCGCAGTAGGAAGACCTCTAAAATAAGCTGACATCGCCGCTCCCATAGCTACCGCAGCACCAATCTCCGCTTGACATCCACCTTGTGCACCAGAAATCGTAGCATTTTCTTTTATTAAGTTGCCAAATAATCCCGCAACCTTTAAACCATTACGAATACATTCCTTTGAATAGCCTAAATCTTTGTGATGATAATAAATTAAGGCCGGTATAATTCCACTACTTCCAAGAGTAGGTGCCGTTACAGTCGTACATCCTGATGCATTTTCCTCACAGGCTGCATATGCATATGCACATAACAACATCTTTTCTTTTTCAATAGCGCTTTTATTATGTTCAGCTTTATATTTCAAATCTTTCGCTACACGATCTAATTTCAAAGTACCAGGTAGTGTTCCCTCTTTTGATAATCCACTATCTACAGTAGCTATCATCTGTGTCATAATCATGTCCATATAATCATCCAATGGATCAAACATGTTAATATACTGCCACAATTCCCAATTATGAGATGTACAATACTCTTCTATATCTTTTAATGTATGATGAGGATAGACATCTTTTCCCTCTTTGCTGTCTTCTCCCTCAATTTGTATTGCACCACCACCAACTGAATAAATAGTCCATTCACCTAAGATATCATTATTATCATTGTATGCTAATAATTTCATCGTATTCGGATGCTTTAAGTTATCTTTCGCTTTGAATAAAACCATGCAATCTTTTGGTTTCATAGTTTCGATGATGATATAGTCTGTTAAATGTCCTTTCCCTGTCAAGGACAATGAACCATATAGTTCTGCTTCATAATGATGTGCATGATGAAACTTTTCTTTGAATAAAGCTGTTGCTCTTTGTGGTCCCAGCGTGTGTGATGAGGACGGACCAGGTCCTACACGATACAATTCTTTTAATGACTTCATTTACATTCTTCTCCTCCAAGACTTAATAAAAACATTTCAAATCCGATTTCTTTTTTCATAAGACCACTTTTAATTTGTTGATCCAAAGTAGCTAGACGTTCAAGTATAGATAACAGTTCCCTAGCCGTTAAACGCTTTGCTGTATTCATACTAAGTTGTACACGATATGGATGTGCATTGGTGATAGAAACAATATCATCCTTTTGCCTACCCTCATCCATTAAGACTCGTACCTGATAAAGTAAGCGAAACTGCGAAGCTAATGTAGCAATCAAAAAGATTGCATCTTTATTTAAGACTTGCATATCTGCCCACGCATGAAATGCTTTCTTTAAATCCTTATCCACAACTGCATTTACCAATTGAAATACATCTTCTTCAATCGGACGCGTCACAAGGTCTTCTACGATTTCCCGTGTAATCGTTCCTCCAAACAGTTCAAGTTTACCTAGTTCGTTTTGAATGGAACGTATATCATTAGGCAATCGTAACAGTAATAACTCTTTTGCCGCATAATCAAGTACCAAATTACGTTTTGTAATCTGTTCATTTGCATACCGTATTTTTTCTTGATCGTCTACTTTAGAAAACACCATGACCTTACATGTTTCTTTCATTTTTTTAACGATTTTTTTACGAGCATCCAACTTATCCGTAGTTGTGATAAATATGAGAACCGTAGATTCTAATGGATCGTTCAAATATGCTTCTAGAGGAACCAAGTCCCATCCTGTATCATCACTCGTAGTTAAAAAGTTCGCATTTTGGATAAGGATTACTTTATGCTGCGAAAAAAACGGTATTGTTTGCGCATCCTCTAACAACACATGAACATCACTTTTCAGCGCGTCATAAACAATGGTGTTCATTTCATCACCTTGTTCCATATACGATTGTACAATTTTACGCAATGCTTCTTGTAATCGAAACTGTTCTTCTCCATGCAGTATATAGTTCATTCTTATCACCTGTTGTTTATTATACCAAATTCATTGTCTGCCGTCCTATAAAAAGCGAAATATTTACAAAATTTTATAGAAACTGCGCCATTTTTCGAAGTAATAAGTGGATATATATTCTCAAAGCGCATTCTTTCAAGAGTTTGTGTACTTGGATGATGATAACGATTGTTTCTTCCAGCAGATATTAAAGCGATTTGCGGACGTATTTGATGCAAGAATTCAATCGAAGAAGACGTGTTGCTTCCATGATGTCCTACCTTTAATATATCCACTTCCATATTGGGATATTGTTTTAACAATTCTCTTTCCCCCTCTATTCCAACATCCCCCATAAACAAAGCTGAAATACCAAATACTTCTAGATATGTTACGATACTATTTTCATTCGCATCTTTCCCTTCGTAGTTCTCTATGATAAAAGGAATACGAAGACTTCCTAGTGATGTTTCTTTTTGTTTTGTACGAATTACTTCTCCTACCGGAATTAAATTCTGTAATTGTTTTAACCCTCCGCTATGATCATAATCCTCATGGGTAATAATCACTTTATCAATTGCATGTATTCCTTTGTCCTTTAATATTGGAACGATGATATCTTTCGGTATATCTTTATATAGACTTCCCATCACATCAATTAACATGATACCTTGATGAAATGGAAGTTTTATCAGTGTACAATCTCCTTGTCCTACATCTAGCATGTAGATTTCTCCAAAAGGATTTAAATATGGCGCACATGGAATAAAAACTAATAACGCACATAATGTTTTTAAGTCATTCTTGCGATAACTTAAGTACTTCATCAAATAATAAATCCATAGCAATAACCAAAAAATATTAGGTGTAAAATATACATCCCACCCCCACGATTCCAATGTCCTTACGAAATCATACATATGCATTGAAATATCTAATAATCTTTTCACAGGAAATAATACCATTCCCCATGCCAACAAATACAACATGGCGTAGATTGTACGAAAGATACGGAATGAAAGAATCTGTATTGGGTTAAAACTGTGAAAAAAATGCAATTGAAAAGGAATCATAAAGCATAATGAACTGATCATAGCATTCCTTTTTTGAATGTTAAACAAGGACAAAAGACGAAATCCAACTGGCAATAAGAATGCAACTTCATAAGCCATATAGGGAAACAGCAAAAGCACAAAGCACATACTTATTCCTAATGTATCGTATCTAGATGAATTGTGAAATACATACGAGACCAAAGAAAAACAAAGGATTCGTATCAGGGTGGATGAAAGTAAAGTACAATACGCAATACCCCCAATACCAAGAAAGACAATAAAACTTGCACTACGTTTGGATAACTTACGCTGTAGAGCCTTCTGTAAGAGATACATCAAGAATGCTATGTGCATACCACTTGATGTCACAAAGAAGGACACATCGCCCTCGTGGATGCCATACAATAAGGATTTTATCCATTCCACAACATCTTTATTCTGAAACATCGAGACACGCTGATAAAGCATAGAACGTATGCCTGTTCCTGCTTGTATAACCTTGTAAGTCTTCACGTTCATTTGATAATAAATCGATTTTCGATTCAACCATTTCTCAAAACTAAATTGTTGAATATTATGTATTGTTTGAATATATTGATATTCACCTTTTACTTCAATGACATCATCAAAATTTATCTGATCAACTCCATACAGTACAACCTTATAATCACCAGTAGATGCGATTACATAATTTGCTTTTATTTCTTTTATTTGTACAATTTTTGAAACTGGCTTTGGGTGTTGTGAAGTCCCACAACACTGTAGAAAGACAAGGATGATACATATAAAGAATACAACGTGAACTTTATAGTGCTTGATATAAAACAGTGTCATACAAAATAAGAGCACGACAAGAAGTGCTGTATATGGAATCCATTCCGAAAACAACCAGATCATTCCTATTAATAACCAAGTGTTTTTCATAGGGTAATATCATCCTTCAACTTATCATATAACTTATCTCCTATTCCTTTCACTTCCTTTAATTGTTCGAGTGTAAGAAATGGATGAAGTGTACGATATGCAATGATTCTATTAGCTACTGCTGGACCAATTCCAGAAAGTGTATCAAGTTCTTCTAGTGAAGCAGAATTGATAGAAATAAGCTTCTTAGAAGCTTTTTCTTTCACAACAATCACACCATGATTCACAATATCTTCTGTAAGGTTTAAATGAGAAGTATCTCCGTTCTCCTTTATGCCTCCAGCAAGTGCTAGGATTTCTTCAATACTGGCATGAACATCCGTTGTATAAATTCCTGGTTTCTGTACTTCTCCCTTCACCTCAATCCTTTTTGTTGTACTTCCATACTTACTTAAATCAACATACTCAAAACGTCCATAAAACAAACACAATAAAAATAAAACTAAAATTATTTTTTTCATAGAACCCCTCCACTATTTATATACGAGATTCTATGATAAAAATCCTAAAAAAAATAATCCAATCAAGGATTATTTTAAAGAAACGATTTTTACATTGTATGGATTTTCTGTCATAACTTCTACAACATCTCCTGCTTTATGTTCCATAAGAGCATTCGCAAGTGGTGTAATGTTAGATAATTTGCCATTCAATGGATCAGATTCGATAGAACCAACAATCGTATATGTTTCTTCTTCGTTTGTTTCCATATCTAATATGGTAACCGTAGCACCTAAAGAAACAGATTTACGTTTGGCTGATTTTTTATCTTCTTCAATAATTTCCGCTTTCGAAATCATTGCCTCTAAATCACGAATTCTTGCTTCTACTTGTGCTTGATGATCTCTTGCAGCATCGTAGTCCGCATTTTCACTAAGGTCACCTTGCGCACGAGCTTCTTGAAGTTCACGAATAACCTCATCACGCACAACGTGGATCAAACGATCTTGTTCTTTTAATAATTCATCTAAGCCTTCTTTTGTTACTAAAAACTTTTCTTCTTGAGCCATAATTTCACTCCTATTCGCTCGCTATTATACCATATTCTCTGAAATAATACTACTAATTTTCGTAAGTAATAAGTCGATTGCTACAACATTCTTACCACCCTCGGGGATAATGATGTCAGCGTATCGTTTGCTTGGTTCCACAAATTGATTGTGCATATCACGTACCGTACCAATATATTGATCAACAACAGAATCCAAAGTACGTCCACGTTTCTTCACATCACGTACAAGTCTTCTAATAAAACGCAAATCAGCATCCGTATCAACAAATATTTTAATATCGCATAACTTACGAAGATCTTCGTTTTCTAATACAAACAAACCTTCTAACACAAGTACATCACTAGGTTCAATCGCTTCGATTTCGGTAGAACGTGTATGCTCCACAAAATCATAAACAGGTTTTTGTATTTCATTTCCTGTCATTAAAGCAGATAACTGTGATACCAATAGATCATTATCAAATGCAAATGGATGGTCATAGTTTGTCTTTACTCTCTCTTCCATTACCATATGGGATTGATCTTTATAATAATCATCTTGTCGAATAATAACGACGGAGCTGGTATCCTCGTACCTCTCTTTCAATTGTTTTGAAATAGAAGTTTTTCCTGAAGCACTACCTCCAGCAATTCCAATAACGATCATCTTTCTCATAACAGCCTCTATTTTCTAAGTCCATACTTATCAATGTTTGCTTCTTGTTCATTCAATGTTTTTGCATAATATACAGTTCCATCGCCATAAATGTCCGCAACAAAATATAAATATTCACTATCTTTTGGATTTAATACCGCATGAATGGCTTCTTCCCCAGGATTTAAAATTGGCCCAATAGGAAGTCCAGACACTTGATATGTATTATATGGAGAATTGATATCCGTTTGAATTTCACAATCATCACTGCTTGTAAGGTTATCATATAGTGCATAACATACGGTTACACTTGATTGTAAAGGCATGTTCTGTTTCAAACGATTGTAGAATACGCCCGCAATCATATCCATATCTGATTTCTTTGCTGCTTCATATTGAACAACACTTGATAGTGTAACAATCTCTTGTACACTATACCCACTTTTGCTAATTTCATTCTTATACTTATCATAAATTGAACCAAAATGATCCAAGAATGTTGTTGTTACCTCTTTTGCAGTAGCTGTCTTTTTAAAAGTATATGTCTCTGGGAATAAATACCCTTCCAATTTCACTCGATATTGTGAATTTAGAATATCATTGGTTAAGAAAGGATACGACTTCATCAATTCAGTTAAATATGTATCATCATTCCATAGTGTAAGCAACTCATCTTTAGAAACACCTAATTTGCTTTCTACTTCACTGGCAACATCTTTTGCCCACATACCCTCTTTAAATGTAATCTGTACTTGTTCATCTTTGGCTTTCGTAGTATCGTTTAAAATCTCTAAGATTTCTTTGGTACTCATAGAACGATCAATAGAAAAATTCCCTGCCTTCATATCAGATAAACCATTCATTTTCATATATAGTTTTGCCATGGTTGTATTTTTGATTAAATTATTCGCTTTTAGATTTGCTAAAATTGTTTCTGATGTTTCACCTGTCTTTACTTCAAACACCACAGGATCTTTACTAGAGCTTACTGCTCCCAAAGAACTGGAATAATAAGTAAAACCACCAACACCAAGAACCAACACAACAACCGCAATGATAACTGGGATGAGTACCTTTTTATTCTTGAATACTTCTTTATTCATCCACTGCTTCCTCATCTTCTTGGAAGGCACCAATAACTTCTTCAATCATTTGCCATTCTTCATCACTTTCTACAGGAAGCAAGTTTCCACCCTCATCGTAAGCAGATGCAAATACTTCATCGCTTTCTTCATCAGGATCCACGAATACTACGTAGTTCTTACCACGATTTTCATCATTAAACGTAAAAAGAATTTCCATTCTTTTCTCATTCCCTTGTTCATCTGTTACATATAAGCTATTAGAATCTAACATATTTTTTCCTCCTAGAACTAAAAGGGCTCGCTGAGCCCCTAGTATTTACTATCTAAATATCCCTGCAATATTTGTACTGCTGCCATTTGATCAATGACTTTTTTACGTTTCTTACGTGATACATCTGCCGCAATCAAAATACGTTCAGCCGCAACCGTTGTAAGGCGTTCATCCCAAAGCACAACGTTTACACCTAATATTTCTAGTTTCTCTTTAAACATGATAGAAATATCACCACGTATTCCAACATCACCATTCATATGTTTAGGCAAGCCAAGAACTACGGTGTCAGCTTGGAATTCCTTGATGTGTTTTTGTACTTGTTCAAATGCACTATCATAATCATCGCTTTCGAAACGAATCGTTTCTACTGAACGAGCGATCATACCAAGTGCATCACTTACACTCACACCAAGTGTTTTACTGCCTAAATCAAGTCCTAGAACACGCATTACTTATCGTCTTCCAGATATGCTCTTACAAGTTCTTCAATAATTTCATAGCGTTCTACACTTTGAATCACTGTACGCGCATTGTTATGTGATGAAATATAAGCTGGATCATTTGAAATAAGATATCCTGCAAGTTGATTTACAGAATTATATCCTCTTTCGTCCAAAGCATCTTTCACTAAGCGTAATACATGCTTGATATTGTCTCTTTTTAACTCTTCGCTTGAAAAAGACATCGTTTCTGTTATATCTTTCATTGTATTACCTCCTTTTTGTATATGTATATTTTATCGTATTTTCATCAAATTGAAAAGCATTATGACAGGATATTTTTAATGAATGCAAATGCATCCTCTATTTTTGATGTATCTTTTGCTCCAGATTGTGCTAAATCAGGTCTACCTCCGCCTTTTCCATCACAAATGAGCGCAGCTTCACGAACCAAATCTCCACATTTTACACCAGTAGATACTGCTTCTTTCCCTGCCCCCCCAACAAATACAACCTTATCATCCACGATACCACCAAGGAATACAACAAGATTATCATATTTAGCTTTTAAATTTGTCACGATATCCTTTAAGGCATTCGCATCCACACCATCCATACGTTCGATTAATACATCTTTTCCATTCATAGATTGAATGTGTGTTTGTAAATCATTTGCCTTTAACGCAAACATAGATGCTTGTAATGCAGCGATTTCTTTTTTCAATTGTGCATTTTCATCCAATACTTGAACAACTCTATTCTCGATATTTGTAATTCCGTTCATTTTTAAATCTGCCGCAATTTCATGTAAAGTATGATCCAATGCATGGAATTCTTGATATGCTTCAAATCCTGTTTTCGCAGTAATACGACGAATTCCAGAGCCAATGCTTTCTTCGCTTACAATTTTACATACACCAATTTCTTGTGTATTATGCACATGACATCCTCCACAGAATTCCTTAGATACATCTCCCATAGAAACAACACGAACAACATCACCGTATTTTTCATCAAATAAAGCAGTTGCTCCACTCTTCTTCGCTTCTTCAATTGGCATTTCTACTTTACGAACTTCATAATGTGCAGCGATGAATTGATTTACAATACCCTCAATTTCATTAAGTTGTGCTTCACTCACTTTTTCAAAATGTGTAAAGTCAAATCGTAAATACTCATCACTTACAAAAGAACCAGCTTGTTGAATGTGCGTTCCTACTACTTGTTTCAAAGCACTTTGTAGTAAATGTGTACAAGAGTGATTTCTTGTAATAACATCACGTTTTTTCTCATCTACAACGATTTCCACTTCATCTCCTACATGCAACTTTCCAGCATCTATAGAAACTCTGTGTAAATGTTGTTTGTGTGGTGCTTTTATAGTTTGTAAGATACGTGCTTCCACAGCCCCATGAAGAGAACCACTATCCCCTATTTGTCCTCCACTTTCTCCATAACAAACACTTTGATCAAAGATTACATCACCTTCACTATCCAATGATTCTACTTGTTTTCCATCTTTAAACAAACCGATTACTAACGCATGACATTGTGTCTGATCATATCCAATGAATGCACTTTCTTTTGTAAACGCCATTAAGTCCGCAGATTGACTAGACATAGATTCTGCTTCTTCTCTTGCATTACGAGCACGATCACGTTGTTTCGTCATTTCTTCTTGGAAACCATTCTCATCTACACGATAGTCACTTTCTTGTGCCATCTCGATTGTCAACTCCAATGGGAAGCCATATGTATCGTATAACTTAAATGCAGTTGCGCCATCAATTAATTTTGTATCTTTGTTTTTATCCATAACATCCAACATCAATTTCTCTCCATCGGATAAAGTTGTATGGAAACGTTCTTCTTCTGCTTTTACTAATTTTGCGATATACTCAAGTTTTTCTCCGATGTATGGATAGAAATCTTTCATTAATTCATATACAACTGGAACAAGCTTGTACATAAATGCTCCTTCAATTTTTAATTTCTTACCAAAACGAACAGCACGACGTAATACACGACGCAACACATAACCTCTACCTTCATTAGAGAATAAAGCACCATCCGCAAGTGCAAATGTAACTGTACGGATATGATCCGCAATTACGCGAAATGCCATCTTATATTCTTCTTGTGTATAAGCATATTTCGTATATTTTTCACACTCATGAATCAATGGTAGAAATAAATCTGTATCAAAGTTTGTTTCTCCCTCTTGTACAAGACATACCAATCGTTCAAGACCCATACCCGTATCTATATTTTTCTGTGGTAGTTCTTTATACTCTGAACGATCTAATTCAGGTTTACAATCGTATTGTGAGAATACAACATTCCATACTTCAATATAACGATCATTCTCTAACTCTTCAAAAAACAACTTTTCTCCTAAGCCTTCAGGATCATACTTTTCTCCACGATCGAAGAATATCTCAGAATCTGGTCCACCAGGTCCTTCGCCAATTTCCCAAAAATTACCATCTGTTTTCAAGATATGAGTTGGATCAAACTTACATACTTCTGTCCAAATACGATATGCTTCTGTATCATCTGTATACACACTCACATATAGTTTTTCTTTTGGAAATCCAATCCATTCAGGGCTCGTTAAAAATTCATAAGCAAATGGAATCGCGTCTTCTTTGAAATAATCACCAATAGAAAAATTTCCAAGCATTTCAAAAAACGTATGATGACGAGCTGTCTTTCCTACATTTTCAATATCATTGGTACGAATTGATTTTTGAGCATTTGCTATTCGATTATTTCTTGGTTTTTCACTACCATCAAAATATTTCTTTAAAGCTGCTACGCCTGCATTGATCCACAATAATGTTGGATCGTTGTGTGGAACTAAACTAGCTCCTGGTTCAATCATATGTCCTTTTGATTTAAAGAAATCTAAAAACATTTGACGAACTTGATTACCTGTTAATTGTTTCATTCTCTCTTACCTCCTGAACAATAAAAAAACGTTCCTATTCCAGGAACGTAAATATACGCGGTACCATCCTAGTTCACTTTATATGTATATAAAGCACCCTTATTTTTTTCTTAACGCGAAATCACGTGAAACTCCAAAGTAGCTTCCATTCCTTAGCATAAAAGCTTTCACCAACCGCTTTCTCTCTTTGATGCGTCAAGACATGTACTCATCTTCTTCAACGTTTCAATGAATAAATTTAGTTTATCATATTGTGGAGCTTTTGGCAAATAGTTTATACATCAGTTTTCATAACTTTCTTCTCTCATAACTTCATCAAAATCCCTCCAAATATCATCCCACTCTCCTACTTTATCACTTGTTTTACTATGCAGATAAGAACGAAATGCAATTTGTGCAATCGCCGCAAAGATAGGAGAAAGAATTACACCAACCACTCCAAAGAAAGCTTCGGATATAAAAATAAATACAAAGGTTAGGATTGGACGAACATTCATTGTACGATTGAAAATCATCGGTTGAATTACATTGGATTCAATCTGTTGAATGGTCCAAACAATTAGAAATGGAATGACTGGAAAGGAATCATAGCTCAACAATCCCACTACAGCAATCAACAACAAACCAAAAGTCGCACCAATATAAGGAAATAAGTTTAACAAAGCTAAAATAATCGCATATAAAATAGCATTGGGAAAATCAATCAAATAAAGCACAGCTCCAACACTACATGCGATAAATAATAAGTCGATTAATGTACCTACCAAGTACTGAAAGACAATGTTACTCATTGTAAGATAAAAGGTAGAAAAACGTTGTACATTAGGAAGTAGTTTTTTTGCACATCGCTTCCAAAAATCTAAATCGATAGAAAGGAAAAATGCAGTAATATATGCTATACCATATTTGGTCACAACATCCATTGTATTCTTCAAAGAATCAATGACAATGATATAACCCTCATCCAAATATTTTTCTTTCACGACATTCAAGTTATCGTATGAGATATGGTATGTTTGTAAAAATTCTTCAATCTTTTGTACCCACGAAGGAAACACCTTTATAAAATCCAAAATTTGTTGATAAAGTAATGGCATTATAATCATTAAAAAGACACATCCCATCAATAGGATTCCAATATACACCAAACATACGGAAGTACGAGTAGAAAAATGTTTTCGTAAGCGATCAATAATAGGTTGTAATAAAAATGCAATCACACCACCCATGAAGATTGGCAAACAAGACTTATAAATATCTACCAAACGTTCAAAAAGATGAAGTTGTTTTAAAACAAGTACAAGTAATAAGATAGAAAGTAGTGGAAGGATACTTTTTTTACAAATTCTAATAAAGCGTTGTGTAAAAGGTAATGTTTTCATAAAAGAAAAACCCCTTAGGGGTTAGTCTAAATCCATACAGTCGCACATATGATCATAGGATTTGTGAATCTTTTTCATCATTTTTTTCTTTTGCCGGCGAGATTTACGATAAATATCAGATAATTCTTCCTCTTGTGTATAACCTATATACATTCCAGCAATTAATCCTATGACTGCAGAAACCATACATTTGTTCATAATATCACTCCCATCACTACTAGTGTGGAAGTAAGTTGATGCTCTATCCAAAGAATTCTAAAATTCTTTGTCTTAAAGTACTTTTTCTGACCTGACGATCCTCTATTTGAATTGCTCTTTCAAACACACTTGGATCACCTAGCATAACCAAACTCTTCTTTGCACGAGTAACTGCCGTATAAATCAATCGTTTCTGTAACATATGACGATAATCTGAGACAATCGGCAAAATCACAATTGGATACTCACTCCCCTGTGATTTATGAATAGAAACACAATATGCATGTGTAATATGATAAATTTGTTCACCTGCATATTCAACTATCACACCATCAAAATCCGCAGTAATACGATTGGTATGATGAATATCTTCATAACTTGGGATGATTTCTAGAATCGTACCTATATCTCCATTAAACACACCATCATCTGGTTGATTTTTCAACTGTAGTATCTTATCGTTTTCACGAAATGTTCGATATCCTACTTTTATTTCTTGTACGTGTCCACGAGGAGGATTGATCATTTTCTGTAATGCATTATTCAAAGCATCAATACCCGCTACTCCCCTATACATTGGGGCTAACACTTGAATATCCTTTTCCTGATAGCCTTTTTCAAACGCATTAGAGACAATGTTCATCACCAAATCTTTGATTTCATAGTTCTGCGCATTAAAAAATGCTATATCTCCAGTATTGTTCATCACCTCTATATGTCCATCACGTATTTCATGTGCTAAGCGAACAACTCCACTACCTTCACTTTGACGAAAAATCTTATCCAATCTACTTAAAGAGAATTGTTTTGATTCAATAAGATCTTTTAAGACACACCCTGGACCTACACTTGGTAGCTGATCTTCATCTCCAATAAGTAGAATCTTGCGTACATTCTTAGAAGCTTTTACCAAATTATAAAAAAGCCACTGATCAACCATAGAAAACTCATCGATGATTAAAATATCATAATCTATTGGTTCTTTTTCATTTGCTTGAAATGTATTAGTTTCTAAATCCCACTTTAATAAGCTATGTAAAGTCATTGCAGATCCATTACTGAGCTCTGATAAACGTTTACTAGCTCTACCTGTTGGTGCGCATAGTGCAACTCTTTGTGTCGGCAAAAAAGTTCTACAAAGTGCCAAAATGCCTTGTACAATTGTCGTCTTACCAGTACCCGGGCCTCCTGTAATTATAGAGAATGAATCCTTAAAGAAAGCAGTCATGGCTTGTTTTTGTTTCGCTTCATAATGAATATGATAACGTTCTTCGAGCTCCGTGATTTCCTCATTCATAGAAGAATCAAAAGAAATATCCTCTACATAAGGAAAGTGATATAAAAAATTTGCGATTCCTTTTTCTGCGTCATATTGCGTATGATGATATATACGCCCATCTTCGATCATTACCAAACGTTCTTTTTGTAATTCATTCAAATAGTCATCCAATACGATTTCCACATCGAATTCTTTACGTAATCGTTTTGATAAAGCATCCTCACTTGTATAGGTATCACCATTTGCCATACAAATATCAAGAATACATGCAAGAACTGCAGCTTTCATACGATATGGATGATCACTTGCAAATGATAATTCCTTGGCGAGTTTATCAGCTGTTTTAAACCCAATTCCATCCACTTCTTCGATCAATCGATAAGGGTTTTCTTTCACGATGGAGGCAGCTCTCTCTCCATAGGTTGCTTCTAGTTTCATAATGTTTTTTACACTAATTCCATGTTGCGTAAAGAACACTATCGAATCATCTAAATTTTCATGATCGTTTACACTATGCAAAATACTCTCTATTTTCTTTTGGTTTAATGATGGAATATCAATTAAAACTTCTGGGTTCTCTTTGATTTTTGTGATGGCATCATCTCCAAGAATTTGGACAATCATTGCGGCCGTTTGTTTTCCAATTCCAGGAAACAGGCTACTAGAAAAATAACGAATCAATGATGTTTCATCGTTCGGTTTCATTTTTTCATAAGCACTCACTTGAAACTGCATCCCATAACGCGGATGATCGATATATTCACCATGAAGTTCATAAATCACATCTTCATGTAATTCTCGAAAATATCCCGTAGCTACAAAATCTTCCTCATTTGCATCATAAGTTACAAATTTTGCTACACTATAACCACTTTGATCATTACGGAAAATCGTTAAAAGATGTTTTGCTTTTAATACTAAAGATTCATTCATTTATCATTCCTCAATTCATTATAAAAGCATTGCAATCATGGATATTGCATTATTTAAAAAATGAATGCCAAAAGGCACTAATATACTATTACTCTTCTCATAACTAAACGCTAAGACAACGCCTAATCCAGCATATACAAACAAGTAGATAATATCACTGAAATCTCCAACGAGCAGTGTATCCACAAAATGTATAGAACCAAATAGTATGGAACTCACAATAATGGCAACTATGAAATTGGTTTTCTTTCGAAGGTAACCATATACCCCACCTCGAAATACACATTCTTCTACTAGTGGAGCTGCAATACAAGTAGACAATAAGGTAATCATTGGCACGACATTACTCGCTTGTCGAATGACCTCTTGGTTATTACTACCATTTGAATTACTAATTAAGGATACAATCATCGATAAGGTAACATTTACACATAATAAAACAACTGCTAATCCGATAATTAGCTTTATATTTTGTAATGGAGCTTCCTTAAATTTATTATATCCTTGTTTTATCACTGGCCAAGCTAACAAAAGCGCAATCACAATAGTAAACATATAGGTAGCGATTTGTAATGATGGCAAAATCATTTTTGCATTTGGATCAATCGCTAATGTAATTCTAGATATTACAATTCCATAAACATACATGTAACCTACAAAATAATGTACTAAAAGAGCAATTACTCGTGGCAATGACAAGGCATGCACACGTTCCCTATTTTCCATCATGCAATCTCCTATTGATTCTATTTTGTAAACTTTCGCCTTTGATAAATACTTCTTCAATGACGCCTCCGCCAAGACACTCTTCATTTCTATAAAAGACCGCTTCTTGACCACATGTAACAGAAGAAACACCTTGTTCATAACGAACAAAAACAGTTGTTTCATCTACAAACCGAAGCACAACATCATGATCTTTTTGCCGGTATCTAAATTTCGCAGTACACTGAAGTTCTCCATTTGGTAGTTCTGATGAAAACCAATTTACTCCTGTTACAATACAACTATCTGTATACAACCAATCGGATTCATCGCCATTGGTCACATATAAAACATTTGTTTCGACATCCTTCCCTACAACAAACCAAGGGCCTTTATTTCCACCAATCCCTAACCCTTTACGTTGTCCAACCGTATAGTATAAAACACCACCATGTCTACCAACAACTTCCAAAGTTTCAATATCTACAATATCACCATCTTGACAAGGAAGATAGTTTTGTAAGAATTCTCTAAAATTTCGTTCACCGATAAAACAAATTCCCGTTGAATCTTTCTTTTCAGAAACACTCTTTAAATTCAGTTTCTCTGCGATCTCACGAACTTCATGTTTCTGTAAATGTCCAATAGGAAATAAAGAATGTGCAAGTGAGTCTTGAGGTACTTGGCATAAGAAATATGTTTGATCTTTATTATTATCTGCACCACGTAACATTTTACTTTTTTCACCACTGTGATCTACTTGCGCGTAATGACCAGTTGCTAAAGTATCAAACCCTAATTTTTTCGCATAGTTCATAAAAGCATCAAATTTAATATATTTATTACATAAAATATCTGGATTTGGGGTTCTTCCTTTTTTATATTCATCTAAAAAATACGTAAATACATGATCCCAGTATTCCTTTACAAAATCCACTCTCAACAAAGGTAACTCCAATGCATCCGCAACTGCTTTAGCATCTAAATAATCTTGTTCTTGTGGACAAACATCATCTTGAATGGTTGGATTCCCTAAAATATCGTTATTCGCAAAAGAATCCCAATTACGCATAAAAGCACAGGTAACATCATAGCCCTGTTCTTTTAATATATATGCCGCTACAGCAGAGTCAACTCCGCCTGATAATCCTAATAGTACTTTTTGTTTCATACGTTCACCTACTTATACGTTGAATATTATACCATGGAATTGGTATAGATAAAACAGAAAAGAAAAAGACATCCTTGCGGATGTCGATCACCTGGCAGCGTGCTATCTTCACTGAGGCAGGCCCAGCTATTGTCGCCGCTGAAGTGC
>NZ_JBSPEZ010000029.1:0-32978 GCF_053848845.1 Amedibacillus sp. YH-ame6 | reverse complement strand
TTGGTGGCTATACAATCACACCAAATCCTGCAAGCTAATATTTATTAATTTTCCTATTTTAAAATCGTTCACTCTTGTGTTCTTTTTAAGTTACTCTTTTCTCTCTTCGTTGTTTCACACTTGTACCTTCTTTTGTTTCTATTATAGCGAAAATGGTAAAAGAAAGCCATACTCTAGGCATGGCTTTCGCTTACTCTTTTTCTAATTTTTCGATTCCAACTTGGATTCTTTTTAATGTTTCTTCTTTTCCAAGAATATGGGCAATTTCAATTGCGCCCCCTGGTGTAAATTGCTTTCCTGTAATCGCTGTACGAACTGGCCATAATACTTGCCCATTCTTCATACCTAGCTTTTCAGGAAGTGCCAATAAAACATCGTGGATGCTTTCTTCTCTAGACCAGTCATTAAGTTCGCTTAATACATCTTTTGCAGCCTGAAGAGCCTGTAAAGCTATTTCATAAGTTGTTTTCATTTTCTTATGAATATACATTTCATTATCGTAGCTTGCTAACTCATCAATAAAGTCAATGCTTTCTGTGATGGTTGCTAATGTATCCGTACGAGGTTGTAAGATACGAGCAACTGCTAACATATCTACTGGTTTATGAATCCCTTCTTCAATGTATGGTTTCGCAATTTCAAAGAATTCTTCTACTGACATTGCACGTAAATACATTCCATTCATCCAAGTAAGCTTATCAATATCAAAGATTGCTGGAGATTTAGAAATACGTTTGATATCAAATACTTTGATCAACTCTTCTAACGTATAAATTTCTTGTTCACTTTCTGGGGCCCATCCTAACAAAGCAATATAATTCAAGATAGCTTGAGGTAAATATCCTTTCGCTACTAAATCTTGAAAGCTAGCATCTCCATTACGTTTACTTAATTTATGTTGTTCATCTTTCATTACTGGAGGTACATGTACATAGGTTGGAATGTCCCATCCATAAGATTGATAAATCAAATTATATTTCGGAGTGGAAGATAAATATTCATTCCCACGTACAACATGAGAAATTTCCATCTGATGATCGTCAATGATATTGGCAAAATTATATGTAGGAAATCCATCAGACTTCAACAAAACGGATTCATCTAATGTACTATTATCTACTTCGATTCTTCCATATACTTCATCATCAAAATAGGTAACACCATCATGTTTAATACTTTGACGCACTACGTAGGTTTCCCCATTCGCAATACGAGTACGTGCTTCTTCAACACTCACATGCTTACAAGGATCATCATATTTAAATGAAATTCCTAAACTCTCAGCTTCTTTTCTTTGTCTTTCAATTTCTTCTTCACCACAGAAACAATAGTGTGCACCACCAAGGTCTACTAATTGATCAGCATATGCTTTATACATTGGTAAACGCTCTGATTGTACATATGGTCCAAACTCACCACCGATATCTGGTCCTTCATCGTGGTGAAGTCCAACTTCTTTCATTGTATTATAAATAATATCTACAGCACCTTCTACAAGACGCTCTTGATCTGTATCCTCAATACGAAGGATAAAATCTCCATTTTCGTGTTTTGCGATCAGATACTCGAACAATGCCGTTCTTAAGTTTCCGATATGCATATATCCTGTAGGGCTTGGCGCAAATCTAGTTCTTATTTTTGTCATAATATTCTTCCTTTCAATACTTTATAATCATATAATAAACAGGGCTGTTTATCAACCTAAAAGAAGTCTTTTTTACCTTGAACTTGCTTAATTTCTATTGACAAGGATATGCGCAATGCTTTATAATATCACATGCTGCACTAAAAATTGGGGTATAGCCAAGCGGTAAGGCACCAGACTCTGAATCTGGCATTTCCTTGGTTCGAATCCAAGTACCCCAGCCAATGTATACACAAAAGTCGAATGGATTCGGCTTTTTTTATATTTTGAACAACACTACACTTTTATTAGGCATTTACATATACTACCATAGTGCACTTATAGCATACTACTAGGAGTATTCATAATACTACGATATCATATAGGAAAGTGAGGATGTCTATGAATTCATTGGAAATGGTATACCAGTATCTAATAGAGAAGAATATAAAAGTGAAACGTAATATCTTACTTGCTTCTTTGACTACGCTACATATTGGAGGTCCAGCAAAACTCCTTGTGGAAGTTTCAAAAGTAAAAGATATAAAAGATACGATAACAGTATGCCAAAAATATGCAGTCCCTTTTTACGTATTAGGGAGAGGAAGTAATGTATTGGCACTTGATGAAGGCTTTCATGGGGTAATTTTGCATATTGCGAATCTTTTTTCAAGTATTACAAAGATTGATGATACGCTTGTAAAAGCAAAAAGTGGCGCCCTTTTAAAAGCTGTTAGCAATTTCTGTATAAAGAAACACTTAGGTAACTTTGAATTTGCTTGTGGAATACCTGGTAGTGTTGGCGGAGCTATCATTATGAATGCTGGTGCTTATGATGGTGAAATGAAAGACATCGTAAAGGAAGTAACCTTTTTAAATGAGAAACTAGAAGTCGTGACCTTTACAAATGAAGAATTAGATTTTTCATATCGTCATAGCTACTTTAGTTCTCATTTTGGTATCGTCCTAGAAGTAATCTATGATTTGGTTCCTAGAAATAAAGACCTTATTAAAGAGAAAGTGAAGGATTTAATGAATCGACGTTATGCAATGCAACCAATGGATAAGTATAGTGCAGGAAGTACCTTTCAAAGACCCTTAGGGAATCACGCTTCAAAGCTGATATATGAAGCAGGGCTAGCTGGCAAACGTATTGGAGATGCTTGTGTATCCAATAAGCATACAGGATTTTTGATCAATGAAAAGGATGCGAGCAGTCAAGATTTTCAAACATTAATTACCTATGTACAAGATAAAGTAAAGCAACAAAGTGGATATGAATTAGAATGTGAAATAAAATTTATTATGAATGAGGAACCTCCAAAAATCATTTGACGTGACATAAAACAAAAATATTTAGTATAATACAATCATTATAAAGGAGTGTTAGTATGACAAAGTATATATGCGATATCTGTGGATATGTTTATGATGGTGAAGATTTCTTGAAAGAGGACGATGATTATAAATGTCCCTTGTGTGATCAAGGGAAAGAGGCATTTCATGAAAGAAGTTTTGATCACGAAGTAAATCTTGCTACGGATGAATATCATCGCAATAAATAGATAAAAGTGCGCATGCGCTTTTTTTTATAGGTTAGTACAAATGAAATATCTTTCTAGCACTTTCTACACAAAATGTAATTTTTACATTTATATATGTCTTCTTAAATTTTTGTAACACTCTTGGTAAATGACCATTTGCTATGGAACACTTCTTTAAAACCACAAGACAATTTTTTATTTTAGTGCTAGAATGAACATAGAGAAACATCAATATTCTATATTTCTTAGAAAAGAAAGAAGGGGAAACATGAGTAAATATATAGAATTGAGAGTCAAGAAAGTATACGTGGTAATTTGTTGCATTGTATTACTTCTCATTGGTGGCATTGGTGGATATTATATTTGGTGTTCTTATCATCCAGATATTTATATTCAAATAAGCGATGGACCTACTGGAAAAGAAGGCATCAAAATGGAAGCCCCTAATATTTCATTTGCAGGACATGGGATTGCCCAACCAGCATCATCTATTGAATTAAATTTACAAGGTATTGTAAGTCAACATGAATTCTTCTGTAATTATATAAAGGATACTTACAAAACATCCGACATAAAATTGAATATAAAGGTAAATGATAGACAAACCATTCTAAAGTATTCTGGATCCGCAACTACACTTGAAGATGAAGTAATTACTATCGATGAAGAGTTTGCTCTTGATTTTACATTAGACGCGGATATTACCTAATCACAAAAAGATCTTTCGATCTTTTGTTATTTTATCTGTATCCTAGATTGAATTATTCAAATACGTATTCCAAACCAAGCATACGTATTTTTATTATATACATGTACATAAATCGTTCGATTGGAATCAATCGATATGCGATACTTTTTCATCCCCTCATTATCCGTTCCTTTAATTTCTTCTATTCGTAAGTCACTCGTTATCAATTCAATATAGTGATCTTTTAAAATCGTTTCCAACGTAGTTATCTCGTTTATTTTTTGGGTAATAAATATAGTTGGTTCTCCATATCTATATTTATATGTTAAAGACTTGATTGGCACTACATAATATAAATCTTTCTTTTCAACTACCTTATAATAGCCTTGCATAGCTGCTATAGGCTGTGATGTGCCAAACATATTTATACTGATTATACAACAAGCAAATGACAATACAAAAAACACAAAATATATAAATCCAAAAATTATTCTTCTTTTTTTGTTAGGAGTAAAACAAATAAGAGCAATTGTTATTGCTAGAACAAAAATTTGCACGTTTCTAATATTCAGTGATTGATTTATTATCATATCATTGATCATCAAGAATAAACTTAAAGTTATGATACTAACAGAAAGTGCTATTTTATAGACTAATTTCATAAACATTTCTCCTATTGCTCATCCCATTCATTGAGTAAATGATAGCATATAAATCATAAATATTCACAATTTGCTATCTCGATGCTTTAGACAATATTAAGCACTTTTTTTACTGCTGTAGTGTAGATAATAAAGTTTTTAATGGTTCATTTAAAAAGAGTCCTTTATCGTATACGATATGGTTTTCATTACAGAGTACTTCATTTCTTATGGTTAAGGTGTGCAATTCTTTCCGGAATGGACATGTTTGAATAATGGAATCTGGAAGAATGCTAACTCCTAAATTATGACGAACTGCCTGTAATAGTGCTTGAGAGTTCACACTTGTCCAAAGTGGCTCTATTACCATTTGGTGAAGACGACATGCACTATCAAAGGTATCACGAGCTGCACTTCCCTTTTCACGAAGTAACCATTGATACTTTGTAACTTCATTCCATTCTATCGTATGTTTCTTAGCAAGTGGGTGTTCTTTATGACATAGAATTTGTAAATCATAAGAAGAAAAACGTAATTGTTGCCAATCTTCATTCACAACTACACCCTCGACCAGTGCAAGATCAATCGTATGCTGTTGTAAACGCTGTAAGATCTTACTAGCACTTTCTACACAAACAACGACTTTTACATTTGGATATATCTTCTTAAATTCCTGTAACACCATTGGCAAATGATCATTTGCTATGGTAATACTAGAACCCAAGTGTATAGTACAGTTTTCTTCTAAGGAAGGTGATATATGAATAAGGTCTTCATAAGAATGTAAGACTCTTTGAACCTTGCTCAGATATGCTTTTCCTATAGCATTTAAATAGATGCGTTTCCCAAAACGATCAAATAATTGTACTTGAAGTTCTTCCTCCAATTCCTTAATTGCTAAGGATACTGCAGGTTGTGTCATATACAACTTTGTAGCTGCTTTTGTAATATTTTCTTCTTCGCAAACCTTTTGGAAAATCTGCAACATTTTTATATTCATTAGGATCACCTCTATATATCAATTTTAACATATATTACATAAAATAATATAATTTTATTTATATATAAAGGTAAGTTATAATAATACCGGAGGATAGATTATGAATAAAAAAGGATTTGCTTTATATATATGGTTATTTCGTACCAATTTCTTTATCAGTGCGTTTACGTTTGGAGGGGGCTATGTAGTCATCCCTATGATACGTAAGTACTATGTTGAAAAAGCGCATTGTTTTAAAGAAGATGAACTTATGGAAATGGCTGCCATTGCACAATCATCACCAGGTGCGATTGCGATTAACTTATCTGTTTTGGCTGGTTATAAAGTTGCGGGACTTAAGGGTTCTATTTTAAGTGCTTTTGCGGCAGTATTACCCCCATTGCTTATACTCTCTGTTATCTCTGTAGGTTATGAAGCATTTCGAGACAATATATATATTTCCATGGCTTTGAAAGGTATGCAAGCGGGAGTCGTCGCTTTAATTGTAGATTTTATGATTGACATGTGTGCTACCATCTTTAAAGAACAGCCTCGTTCTATTTATGTACTAGTTCCAATTACCTTTATCGCAAGTTTTATATTCCAAATAAACGTAGCACTTATTTTGATAGTTTCTGTTTTATATTGTATCGCAATACAATATTGGCATAGACAGCGAGGTATTGTATGAGTTCACTCTACGAATTACTTATTAGCTTTCTACAAATTGGATTGTTTAGTATTGGAGGAGGTTATGCGACCATTCCTCTTATTCAAGAACAAGTGGTGAATTTGCATGGTTGGTTAACAATGCAAGAATTCACAGATATTATCACGATTTCTCAAATGACACCAGGACCTATTGCTGTGAATACTTCGACCTTTGTTGGGATTCAAATTGCTGGTATACCTGGTGCGATTGTCGCAACAATCGGTTGTATCTTTTCTGGTTTTGTAATCTCTATAACGTTATATAAATTCTTTCAGAAATACCAATCTTCGATCTATGTATACAAAGTCATAAACGGTCTAAAAGCAAGTGCCTGCGGTTTAATTATGGCATGTGCTGGCACTATTTTGTTACTGGCTTTCTGTAATACTTCCACCTTAACTATAAAAGATATGTCTCTAGATGGTATTGCAGTTCTTATTTTCTGTATTTGTTTTCTTCTACTACGTAAATTCAAGTGGAATCCCATTCTAGTGATTGTAAGTTCTGGTATCATGGGATTGGTATTGTACTTATAAACCAAAAGAAAAGACGCGCTTGCGTCTTTTTCATGTTATGCGTGTTTTAAGAAAGCTACATACCCTCTTGTTGTTTCATATACATCCGCTTTAGAAGCAATTTCCCAAGGAGCGTGCATATTATGAAGTGCAACACCACAATCGATAACTTCCATATCATACTGTGCTAAGATGTAGGCAATTGTACCTCCACCACCTTGGTCTACTTTACCAAGTTCTGCAGTTTGATAAGATACTCCTTCTTTTTCCATGATATTTCTTAGTTCTGCAATATATTCAGGGTTAGCATCGTTACATCCACCCTTACCTCTAGAACCTGTATATTTGTTAAAGACAATTCCTTTTCCAAAATAAGCAGAGTTCTTTGGTTCCATAACACTTGCATAGTTAGGATCAAATGCAGCACTTACATCACTTGATAACATTTTTGAATTCTTCAATGTTCTACGAACACTTAATTCTGTATATACGTTCATACAGTTCATGACTTCTGCAACTGTGTTTTCAAAGAATTTTGATTGCATTCCTGTTGCGCCAATACTACCAACTTCTTCTTTATCCACTAACAAACAAACTGCTGTACGTTTTACGCTCTTCATTTCCAATAAAGCCATCAAAGAAGTATATGCACAAATACGATCATCATGACCATATCCCATAATCATAGAACGATCCAATCCATAATCACGGGCTTTTCCTGCAGGTACTACTTCAATTTCTGCAGAAACAAAATCATCCTCTTCAAAGTCATATTTTTCTTTTAATAGTTTTAAAACATTTGCTTTTACAGCATCTTTTTCTGTATCTTTTAAAGGAATACTTCCCACTGTAACATTTAAGTCTTCTCCTTCAATTACCTTACTTGCAGTTTTTGTTAACTGGTCTGCAGATAAATGAACTAATAAATCAGAAATACCCACAACTGGATCGCTATCATCTTCTCCGATGTTAATATTTACACTTGTTCCATCTTTACGCACAACAATACCATGCAATGCTAATGGAAGTGTTACCCATTGGTATTTTTTGATACCACCATAATAGTGTGTATCTAACATAGCCAATTCTTTGTCTTCATATAAAGGATTCTGTTTGATGTCCAAACGTGGACTATCCACATGTGCTCCTAAAATATTCAATCCTTGTTCAATAGGTTCTTCACCAATGTGAAATAATGCCAATGTTTTTCCCATATTATTAGCATATACTTTGTCCCCTACTTTCAAAGTTCCTTTTGCTTTGATGATATCGTCTAAATTACGATATCCTGCTTTTTCAGCGATACGAATAGACTCTGTAACACATTCACGTTCTGTTTTGCAATCAGAAATGAATTTCTTGTATCCTTCACTGAAATCAAAAACATCTTTTAATGTTTTTTCATCATACTTATTCCATGCATTCTCTCTCATATATAGTCTCCTTCTAAACTCTTTATATTATATATTGTTCATGAATGAAAGACAACTCTTTCGATAATTAACTTGCATTTAACCCAATAAAAGCTCTGATTCATATATAAGAAAAGATAATCCTATCGGATGGATAAAATTATCTTAGATGTGTAATAATTGTTTTGATAATTCCATAATTGCTTCATCATGTTTCATAGAATTATAAATTTTGATTTCTCCCATTTCCTTCGTCTTTTTTAATTCCTCTTGTTCTTCTAAGATGTGCACGAGGTGTTTTGCGGTACCATGATTGCCATCAATGATTTCTATATGCGTAGGTAAAAGTTTTTTCATCACTTCTTTGAAGAACACAAAATGTGTACATCCTAACACAATGCTATGGATGGTAGATAAATCATATGTATCCAAGTATTCTTTTAAGGTAGTTTCCACTACTTCTTGATTTGTTAATTGGTGCCCTTCTACAATTTCCACTAGTTTTGGACAAGGTTGTTTATAAATCGTATTTTCTTCTTCATAACGAGACATTAACTGTGCAAACTTTTTTTCTTTTAACGTAAACTGTGTAGCTAGTACTACAATATTTTGTTTACCTTCTTTTTCAGCTGCTACTTTTAATGCAGGTTCCATTCCTATAATCGGAATCATAGGATATTTATCGCGTAGTTCATTGACACAAGCACTGGTTGCAGTATTGCACGCAATTACAATTGCTTTTACGCCTTTCATCATAAAGAATTCACATATAGATTCACAACGAGCAGTGATTTCTTCTTTGCTTTTCACTCCATATGGTGCAAATTTAGAATCCCCAAAATATATAAAATTTTCCGAAGGCATCATCTTACGCAATTCATTTAAAACACTGATGCCACCTAAGCCAGAATCAAATACTCCGATTGCTTTTTCAAGATTTCCCATTGTATCTACCTCCTGCCGTATGCAATTATTATACCTCGAATCTATGATTCATGCACGATTTTTAAAAGGATTTACCAAATAATTACAATTAGCATTGACAAACAATAAAACAAATTGTAATATTTAATTATATTAAGAATCATTCTTAGTTTAAGAAAAGGTTGAAAGAGGAGAAATTATATGAGTAAACATCTATCCATAGATATCCGTGTACCAATAGAGGCAGATAATCCTGCCATTCGAAGAATAGAAAGTCTATGTATTCAGTGTGGACAATGTAGAGATGTCTGCCAACAACAAATCTCTGTAGGGAAACATTATGACCTAGCAAAAACAAATGATTATGCAATTTGTATTCATTGTGGACAATGTGCCAATGTATGTCCAACAGGATCTATTCATGAAGTACAAGACTTTATGAAAATTGAACGTGTCTTACGAGAAGGCAAAAAGAAGGTGGTTGCGATTACCTCACCTAGTGTACGTGTTGGTTTAGGTGAAGAATTTGGAATGCCATCTGGAAGTTATGTAGAAGAGCACATGGTTGGTAGTTTACGTGCACTTGGTATTCCTTATGTATTTGATACCACGTTTGCGGCAGATTTAACTATTATGGAAGAAGCGAGTGAATTGATTGATCGTATTACAACAGGAAAACCACTTCCGCAATTTACGAGTTGTTGTCCTGCTTGGGTGAAGTTTGTGGAAACCTATTATCCAAATTTACTTCCTAACATTTCCACAAGCAAATCACCGATTTCTATGTTTGCGCCAACCATCAAAACTTACTTCGCACAAAAAGAAGGCATTGCCCCTGAAGACATTTATGTGGTAGCATTAACGCCTTGTACTGCAAAGAAATTTGAAATCAAACGTGAAGAAATGAGCGATGCTAGTAAGTATCATAAACAAGAAGAATACGCAGATTGTGATGTGGTAATCACAACACGAGAACTTGCGAATTGGATGCGAGCAAACAATTTAGATTTGGATAATGTAATCCCTAGTGATTATGATTCACTGATGCCTAGAGGAAGTGGTGCAGGAATCATCTTTGGAAATACAGGTGGTGTCATGGAAGCTGCAATTCGCTCAGCCTATTACTTTTTAACCAAACAACAACCAACCGCTGATTTATTACAACTAGAAGCAGTACGTGGGTTAAAAGGCGTACGCAGTGCACAACTAACGATACAAGATATTCCATTAAAGGTCGCCATAGTACATGGAACTGATAATGCTAGACAATTCATTTCACATCTAGAAACTACCAAAGAACATTATGATTTCGTAGAAGTAATGACCTGTCCTGGTGGATGCATTGGTGGAGGTGGACAACCAAAGCATATTGGACAAGATATGGAAGCTATTCGCAAGAAAAGAATCGATGCGCTCTACGCAAAAGACCAAGAAATCACCTTAAGAAACTCTCATGATAATCCTCACATCCAACAACTCTACGATGAATTTTATAAACAACCATTATCTACATTAGCAGAAGAGTTATTACATACAAGCTATCATGTACGTGACGATTTAAATGAAAATCCATCCCTATATAAAGATATGTTTATACAAGAAAGCGCATTAGATACAAAAATATCTACATCTTCTATAAGCTATCGCTGTAGTGTGTGTGGTTATATTTATGAAGGAGACATTACCTTAGAAGGCGAAGATTATCAGTGTCCTTTATGTAGTGTACCAAAAGACTTATTTGAAAAAGTAGAAGAACAACCCCAAGAAAGTACTAGTACTGCCACAGATAGCATACGCTATAAATGTAGTATTTGTGGTTACATCTATGAAGGTGATATAATGAATGAAAGTGATGACTACAAATGTCCTATGTGTAGCGTCCCTAAAGATTTATTTGAAAAGATGGAGAACTAAGAAAGGAGAATTTCAATGAAATACAAATGTACAGTTTGTGGCTACATTTATGAAGGCGATATCACATTAGAAAATGATGATTATAAATGCCCTGTATGTGGCGCACCAAAAGAAAAATTTGAAAAAATAGAAGCATAATACGTAAAAAAACTATCCTCAAAAGTGAAGTAGTAAGATAAAAGTAGATATACTTTAAAGAAATATTTCTTTTTAAAATTGCCTACTTTCGTTTGATAACTTCATCTCAAAAGATAGTTTTTTTATATGTTCTCTTTTTCATGAACACTTGATGTATCCCAATATTTGCTATAGACTGGAATATCATCTTGAAAGTTCAATTGGTACATACGAAATGTAACAAGGATATTTTTTGGTTGCCATAATTCTTCATAAGAGTACTCATACTTCATACCAAGGTGTTTCATCACCTCACCACTTCTTGGATTCTTACGATCATGTGTTGCGCTAATATAAGGTACTCCATTTTTTTTAAGCTCTTCAAGAACCAAGGTACAAGCTTCACTTACAATTCCCTTATGCCAATACGCTTTATGTAATCCATAACCAAAATCATGACTATCGTCCCCACTCACATTCACATACCCAATCACTTTATTTTCCTCTTTAAGACATATCGCATAGTGATATCCATTTTCATCTTGTAGATACATATCCAACTTACTTTGTGCTTCCTTTATTGTTGTAAATGGGTACCATGGTAAAAACGTATTTACTTCTTCATCTTTCATCAATTCAAAGAATGCTTCTACATCTCTTTGTTCAAATTCTCGAACGATCAAACGTTCACTATATAATGTTTTTTTCATATTCAAACCTTTCCTATCCTTTCTTATAAAAGGTATCTCCAATCAAGAAGATACCTTTGTTTTATGCATTCATTTCTTTCATTTCTTGTAAAAGAGATGCTAGTCCTTCTATCATGTGTTCATCATCAAATTGGCAAGTACCAACCACATGATGACCACCACCGCCATATTTCAACATTAGTTTCCCTACATCAATCTGACAAGTACGATTGAGCACACTATATCCTACAGCTGCACTACAACCCAAACCACCTTTTCCATTGACAATCCAAACAGAGATATTTGCTTCAGGATACATACTATAAATCAAAAAACGATTCCCTGTATAAATGGTTTCTACTCCACGTAAATCCGATATAATGATATTATTTTCAACCGTCGTATGTTCCTTCACCATTTCCATGAATTTTTCGTTTTGTTCCCAGTAAAGTTCAACACGCTCTACAACATCTGGTTGCGCAAGAATTTCATGAATATCCATCACACGACACCAATCAATCATTTTTTCCATCAGTTGATAGTTGCTAATAGTAAAATCGCGGAATCTTCCTAGTCCAGTACGTGGATCCATAATAAACCCTAATAATATCCAATCTTTTGGATGTAAAATTTCATCAATCTGTAAATTTGCACTATCTACTTTATCTACAGCTTCTAATAATTCGTCATAATTAGGAAATCTTTCTTTCCCTCCATAATAATCATACACGATATGTGCACAACTAGGACATTGTCTACTATCTCCTACATACTTCCCTTGATATGCATTTCTTTCTTCTTCACTAGAGTGGTGATCAAACCATAGACCACAGCCTTCCACAAAAGGGACGTTAGCCAAACAATCATCTTTTGTAACTTCTACTAATCCATCCTGAAGATCTTTTGGATGCACAAATTTCCAATTATCAATTATGCCAACCTCTTTCAAAAAGACAGCACAAGCTAATCCATCGAAATCCGATCTTGTAAGTAATCTCATAATATTCTCCTCCTATATATTCTAATATTACCACCTAATGAAAACGTTCTCAAGAACTATCTTTAAGAGCTAAGAATTTTATTCCCTTTATGTATCAATTAAACGTCAAACTCGTATCCGGTAATCTTATATCCAAATACTCAGAAGAGATAGCAGGAATATAATAGATACCATAATGTTTCATTCCCTCAATTGGAATAATAAGTCCATCTTCCATCTCTGCATATACTTTATAATAAGGTGACAAATACTCAAAGGTAGGATCATCCAAATAAGCTATCTCCATAAATGCTATGTCTGCACCTTGCGCTGGAGGAAGAGAATTAGAAATATACTGACCTTCCATAAACAAACTTCTTGCTTTATCAATGGATATAATTGGATAATCACCAAGTTTTTCTTCTACAGGAGTAAAACTAATGATTACGTTTATATAAGTTTCAGAGTAATCAAAACCAACCTTTCTGAAGCTATAAGAAAAAATTGTATCTTCTATTGTTTTTTTCTCATCATAGATAGAGTAGTTCCACTTTTGCTCACGAGTATTATCAAATCTACAAGAAATATTTGGTTTCGGATTTGTTAGACCTAATTCCTCTTTAAAATAATTTGCGAACCTCAGAGCCACTTTTTCAGCTTCCTCTTGATTCGAGGCAGTAAAATCAAGATTTTTATCCTTCAACTGTTCTTTCTTAATAGATATTTCTGCTTCACCTCGATGATTAACATTTATATTTCCCTCTTTATAATGTGCCTCCACAAAGTTATCGAATCGCATAATCTTTTCTGCTTTTTCACTAAAATGAAATATTTTTTTATAATCCTCAATTATTTTATCTATTTGTTCTTCTTTCATTGCACCTTTTAAAATCGTATCTCTTCCATCTGTAAGGTACCCATTTCTATATACAGGAAGTGTTTTATTCGAGTAATCAAGTATCGGATTCCCCTTTCCAAAATATGACGCATCTGGTAACATAACTCCCGCAAATCCGAATCCGACAACATTGTTTTGTGTAATCGCAATTTTAGGAAGCTCCTTAAAAGCTTGCTTAACTTCATTAGGCTTTTTTTCAGATTGATTGATTTTATATGGTGAAAACATAAGGTATCCCGATATTATAAGTAGTAAACAAGCACCAACAACCGCATAACGTCTGGTATGAAATTTATGTTCTTTTCGTTCTTGCGCATTTTCAATATTTAATATCCATCGTTCTTTTTTGGTATCTTTAATTTTTATAGCATCTATTTCTTTTTGATAGTCACTCCAATTCATCATCAAATTCTCCTTTCATCAAACCTTTTAGTTTCTTCCTCCCTCTGTGTAACCATGAAGCAACAGTGGCTTCTTTTACATCATATATTTTCGCAATTTCCACAATACTATAGCCTTCATAATAAAACAGATAAATTGCTCTTCTGCTTCCTTGAGGTAACTTTCTTATATATGGCAATAAAACAAAGGCTTCCTCCTTTTGTTCCTCGACATTCATATAATTCTCATTCATCTGTGAAATTCTTCTTTTCCACCAACTTTTATGTACATCTTTCACCTCATTGGAAGCGACACGAATAAGCCATGCTTTTTCATGATTATCATCATGAAATTCAGGAGCTTTTTGCATATATTTTATGAATGTATTTTGTACAATATCTTCTGCATCACTTAAAGAAAGTGAATCGTGCAAAACAAGGCGCAACAAAAGATCACTATAGGTGTTCACAACTCTTTGGATATCGTTTCTGTTCTCCCTCATGGCACTCCCTCAACTTCTTCCTTATACAAGGATAAGAAATTTATGATTTATAAAATTATCATAACACAAAATATACTACCAAATATAAGCAGGTTCTACATTTTCTATAATGGCTCCTTCTAATTCCTCTGGTGTAAAAACTTTCACACCTCCATATTGTGTATCCTGTACCTCATAATAAGGGTCATTGATGAAATAAAATGCTACCTCATTACTATCTTTCTTTAATATATAACCATTGCATACAACAAAATGATTCGCACTTACTTGTTCAGTATATAAGGTATTCAGATTAACAGCCAATATGCTAGGATAACCCTCTTGAATATTTTGTTGCAATCGAGTATGAATGGAAGAAAGCACATCAGGATTTGTTTCACATATATTAAGTGTTTGAACTCGATATCCACTTTCAGAACCGATAACCAGCTCTTTCTGAAATATATATCTATTTAATATTCGGGCCATATCAACATATTCTGTTCCTGTAATTGCTACTGTATTCATTTCATCTGCAAGCTCTTTTTGTGTTTTTGAAATGAGAAAATGATCCAACACCATTTGTACAACTGCAGGTCCACAATAGAACGAATTTTCTTGGATACTTTGTTTCATATCAATAAGTATCTTCTCACCTATTTCTATACCATATAAGGTTGAATTTGTATTGCCCTGTGGCTCATCTTCCTGTGGTTCTTTTTTATTACTTGATGTCTTTTTCTCTTTTGTTTTATCCTGTTGCTTCTTTGTTTTCTCATGTTCTTCCTTTGTCTTATCCTGTATTGTATTCTTTTTTTCTGCTTCATGAGTTACGCAAGCACTCAACAATATACAAATTGTAGACAAGCATATACACAATAAAATCTTTTTCATTTCGATATCACCTCTCTACCTTATATACGAGACACCATTACAAAACATTGCATTAGATTTAGAATATTTTTATTTATATTACAAAGAAAAAAAGCGAACCTTTCGGAACGCCTATGCTAGATGATAATATGCTAACATTTCTTTGATTTTCACATCATCCTCTTTTGTACATTCACGTACAGGTTTTCTTGCAGGTCCTACTTCCGCAATACCAGCTAATTCTACTGCACGTTTCATAACACTTGGTACAGTTCCAAGTGGAAGAACACCGCGAATGACATCGATATCTTTTTGTAGTTTTTCTGCAGTTTGTGTATCACCTGTATGAAGTGCGTTATCTAATCCTACCACAACATCTGTAATGGCATTGCTTGTTCCCGCCACTGCACCAGTTGCGCCAAGGGCATACCCAAAGCTAATTTTAGAATCAGAACCAATCAATACTGAGAAATCTTTTTTCTTACTGATTGCACAATATGCTTTTAGGTTGTCTTCATTTCCACTACTATCTTTGATTCCTTTGATATTTTCAATATCTGCTAAACGCTCAGCTATTTCTGGGGTAATGTTACATCCAGTTGCTTTTGGAATATTATATAGGATAATAGGTAGATTAACGTGTTCTGCAACTTCTTTAAAGTGTTCGTAAATTTCTTCATCTTTTGGTTTTAAGAAATATGGAGTAATGATACTTAATGCATCTACACCTATCACTTCCATCTCTTTTGATAGAGCGATGGTTTCTGCTGTTGAACAACATCCAGTTCCCGCAAATACTGGAACACGTTTGTTTACCATGCGAACGACTTCTTTCGCAAAATCTACTTTTTCCTGATAGCTCATTACATGGAATTCTCCATTACTTCCAAGAATGAAAATACCTTTTACACCTTTTTCAATCAAGTGATTGATCAATTTTTCAGTTGCTTCATAATTTATACTTTGCTGATCATCACGATGAAATGGAGTGACAATCGGGGTAATAATTCCTTCAAACATAACAGTTTCCTCTTTTCTTATTTTTTAAATATAGAATAATCTTTGTTATCGAATGGGGCTGTTTGAAAAAACAGTTTGATTCCCTGTTCTTGTATATATCGAATATATCGAATCTCTTCTTCATTAAAATAATCTGACAAACTTTTCATCATCATACGACTTGCTGGATATGGCAGCTGTAGTTCGTTTGTACGAAAGCCTGCTTTTACTGCTTCATAAGCGACATTTAAATTAGAGAAGATAACCATCGCCTTAATGTGACGATCCCCTTTTATAAACTCTAAAAATTGTTCGACTGAGAAAATCTTTACGCGCATTGTTTTCGGCAAACAAAGCTGCATTACATCCGCTAGAAATGGATCATTTACATAATCAGGGTCCACGATTAAAACATTGTCCGCATCTATGAACTGATTCCAATTTAATGCCACTGTCGCATGTAATAATCGTTTATCTATTCTGGCAAGTTTTATTGTTATGCTCATGCTTCATCACCTACCTGTACTTGTTTCTGATGTTCCCCTAACGCATTGGCAATTAACGTCAGAAGAACTTTTCCTTGAAAGCTTCCTCTCACATCGATTTGAAATATCTCTTCATATTTCTTAAGCTTATAGATCAGTGTATTCTTATGTAAGAATAAATCATCTGCCGCCTGTGTTAGATTGAAATCATTGATATAAAGCTTATCGCTAATTTCAATCAATTCATTTACATCGACGTTTTTTCCCATATCCTGATAAACATCATAAATTTCTCGAATATCATGTACCAGTATCTTAGACATAAAGTATTCATATAAGTAATCTGTAAAGAATACTGGGACATTCTTGTCATAGTTTGCTTGTGAGCGAAGCCACAAACAATTTTGATAACTGACAGCGTATTGTCGTATCTTTTTTTGTATGGATCCTACAAAGAAGTAACAGTCTTGCATATCCCATTCCTGCAAACTTCTTACGTACTCTCTGATAAAGGGTTTATATTCACCAGTTGTTTTAAATGCTTCTGGTAAATCTTTAAAAATTAAAAGTGATTTACTATTAAGTAAAGAATAGATAATTTCTTTACTATCAGGTTTCATCTTGAGCCTCATCACATCTTTCAAAATAAAACCATCATTCTTTATAACATAAATAGCAACTCTTGGTTTATTGGCATCTATTTCTAATTCATCCAATAAGGATAAAACATGATTTCGATCAAAGTTCTCGCTATTTAATATGTATTTTACTAATTCGTCATCTTTTGTGACTTTTTGATTCAATGTCGTTTGGTTAATTTCATACATCAAACGTACATATAAGGACTCATTTAATAGTTTAGATACCATACCTAAGTTTTCATCTTGACCAGAAACCCACAAGTATCCAAATTCTTGTCCTTTTACAGTAATCTCATAAAACA
The DNA here is from genome assembly GCF_053848845.1 of Amedibacillus sp. YH-ame6. NCBI lineage: Bacteria > Bacillati > Bacillota > Erysipelotrichia > Erysipelotrichales > Erysipelotrichaceae > Amedibacillus > Amedibacillus sp. YH-ame6. The sequence goes on along the minus strand of NZ_JBSPEZ010000029.1, from coordinate 15,180 downwards.
TATTGTGTACATCTGGATAGTGTACATCGACATGTCTTCCGATTTCTGCCTTATTACTACAAAGCGTTACTACCATTTTATCATTGATAAGTCCAATGGTATAGCGATTATTCTCTTGTACAACGTTTATAAACTCTTCAAACACTTCACCTATCAGCATAAATTACTCCTTTCTGAAAACAGACAATGGTTCCTCTACATGTCCATTCCAAATTATGCTTCTGGTGACACACAACGTTCGTTGTGTCCCCGCGTCACGCTTACATAGAAATTATAATTCATGGCATGAATGTTTGTCTAGCACACGTTATCCTTCCAGTTGTTTATTTGTATGAACACAGCTTTCTTTATGGGTTTGCATACTCTCTTCAATGATTTTTTCTATCGTTACATCCGCCTCATCCATATTGGCAAGTTTTAAATATAAATCAATCAAGATTGGTAAATTCAAACCTGTTAATACTTGGTAATGATATTTTTTACTCATCACCGTAAATACATTGCAAGGGGTTCCTCCGTACAAGTCTACTAGTACAATGGTAAGTCCTTCTTTCTTTGCCATGGTTTCATCTACCAATTTCATATAATCTTCAAATGAATATTCTGGCAAAAGAGAACAACACTCTACATTTTCTAACGCTCCCGCAATCATTCGTGCAGAATTTACGAGTTCTTCTCCAAATCTTCCATGTGTACCAATTACAATATTAAAGTTTTCCATAATGTCTCCTATTTTTGTAGTTCACGTATACTTTGACCCAAGCTTCCACCTGGATGCCATTTTACGTACTGATCTAAATTTAATCCTTTTTCTTCCTGCAATACTACGCTTAAGCATTGTAAGATGATAATCTCTGCTAGGATGGATGCTCTTGGAGGTTTGTTTAAGTGATCTCCTTCTTCATCTACATGTGCACATAAACATACTTCACTTGCTTTTGCGAGTGTAGATTGTTTATTCCCTGTACAACTAATAATATGAGCTCCATTCTTGATGAGGGTGTTTACAGTTGCCTCTAACTCTACTGTTTCACCACTATTACTAATCGCAATTACAACGTCTCCTGGCTTTACTTGACCACTAGAACCATGTACTGCTTCTGTTCCATGTAGTTCATAAGTACTTGTACCTGTAGAGGATAGTAAGGATGCGATATACCCTGCAACATGTCCTGGTTTCCCTATCCCTGTTACATGTACACGCCCACCTTTTTGTTCGCTATCGATAATAATCTTCGCTGCTTTCTGCACACTTTCATTGTCCAATGACGCAATACTTTTCCCTAGTTCATGTTCCATTGTTTGCAGATAGTCTTTCATACATTCTACCATATGTTCACCTCTAACCTAATAGTTGTTCCAAAATAATTTGCGTTGACATTTCACATGTACGCATTTCTGATTCAGCACTTCTTGCGGCAGTATGTGGTGTTAATAAGAAATTATCTAACGCTAGTAATTTATCATCTGCTGCAGGTGGTTCACTGCTATAAACATCAAAGCATGCACTACGTATTTCTTTGTTCACAAGAGCTTCATATAAGGCATCTTCATCTACAATTCCACCGCGTGCTGCATTTAGAATACATGCTTCTTTTTTCATCTTCTTAAATTCATTCGTGGATAACATATTACGTGTTGAATCAATCAATGGAACATGTAATGAAATATAATCACAAGTCGTCATAATTTCTTCTAAATCACATACCTTTACATTGTGTTTTTTTGCTTCTTCTGCTGGTATTTCAAATGCATCATAAGCAACGACTTCCATTCCTAATCCATTCGCAAAATCACTAAGATACTTACCAATCATTCCAAATCCAATAATCCCTAATTTCTTACCATTGATTTCTCTTCCTGTTGGCTTGTTCCAATTGTAATCTTTCACATCCCTGATGGATGTGTATAAGTTTTTAGCTTCCGCAAACATCATCGCAACCACATGCTCTGCTACAGATTTTGAATTAGAACCAACACAACGTCCTACAAAGATACCTCTTTCTTTTGCATACTCTAAATCAATGTTATCTGTACCTACGCCAAATTTACATACTGCTTTTAGATGTGGACATCCTTCCATCATGTCCTTATCCATGTTATCTACACCTACAATAATCGCATCCACTTCTTTGGCCAATTCTTTAAATTCTTCATGTGTATATGCAATTCCTGTTGCATTGTAATGTACATCCAACCCTTTTGACTTCATCAATTCTACTTGATCAAGTCCAACGTTGGCAAACCCACGAGGGGTAATCAATACTTTCATCGTTTCATTTCCTTTCGCTTTTTAAAATAGACCCAAAGTATATACAATGGGTCTTTCGTTTCTTATATAACTTTGAAGAAAGTTAATACGATCGCAATGATCATTGTGTAAATCATCAAACGAATGTATTTAGGTCCTCTCTTCGTAATGTATAAGTACATTCCCATTACAACTACGAATGGAAGCATGTTTGGTAAGATACCATTTAATATCTCTTGTAATTTCACAACGGTATTCCCACTTGTAAATTCAACGATTGTTTGTACTTTTATGTAAGATGCACTTAAACATCCAATCATAAATAGACCTACAATACTTGCGATATCAATGACTTTCTTAATAGCACCAGAGTGTAAAATTTCAAGTACAGAGTTCTTTCCTAAAGAATACCCTTTATTAAATAAGAACCAAGACCATCCAAAAGACCAAGCCATATAGATTAAACCAGGAATGAATGCCGCAATGACACTTCCTTCCAATGCCATAGGAACAAAAATAGCAAGTGGAATTGTTGCGACAATCCCTTGGTCAACACTGTCCCCAATACCAGCTAATGGTCCCATTAAACCTAATTTTAAAGACTGAATAACTTCTGGAGAAATATCTTCATGTCCTAATGCACGTTGTTCTTCTAGAGAAATGGTAATCCCATGAATTACACTTCCCCAGTCACAGTTTGTATTAAACATAGAATGATGACGAGTCATTGCATTCTGTAATTCTTCTGGATCATTTTTATAAAGCTTACGTAGGATTTTGTTCATAGAATAACCAAATGCCAATGCTTGCATACGGTCAAAACTTACTGGAACCTCTACTGCTAGAGTCCATTTCCACCATGATTTTAATAAATCACTTTTCGTAATAATTGTTTTCTTTTCTTCCACTGCATCATTTACAGTATTGTTTACGACTTCACTCATGCGATTTCCTCCTCATCATTCTGTTTGAATAAGGACACGATCATCGCAAGACATAATGCAATGACAGCACCTGTTAACATTGAGAATCCCATTACTGAGTATAGGAAGAATCCTAATACAAAGAATGGCAAGTATTTCTTTTTACCCATAACTACTAATGTTAAGGCAAACCCTAATCCTGGAAGCATATTACCAGCATTTGTTAAACCATTCATTGCCCAAGTTGGAATTACGTTGATAAAGGTTTGCACAACGCTTGAACCAAATAATGTAGCGATGAATACTGGTGTGAAATATAAGACACCATTTGTTAACCAAGGTAATACAAATGAGAATAGTGATAATTTATCGTACTGTTGTGTAGCCACGTAGTTATCTGCTTTTGTATTGTAGAATGAATTGATGGTACGACGAACGTTGTTGATCAATACGCCTAATACACCAAATGGAACTGCCAAGGCAACCGCTGCACCTGGATCTAAATTATTCATGATTGCGGCTGGAATTGCGATACATGTCGCAAGACCTTGATCACTTGGAATATTTCCACCTGCTTCGATACCGCCCATATACATTAACTGAATAGTTGCACCATATAACAATCCTGTTTGAACATCCCCAAATACTAACCCAATGAATACCCCAAGTACGACTGGTTTACGGAAGGCAAATGAGAAGAAGTAACTTGCTCGTCCCATTGAAATCCAGTAAATGAGTCCTACTAATATTGATTGAATAACCATTTCTAATCCTCCTCTTATAATTTAGCTACTGCTTTTTGTAATGTTTCTGATGGATAATCCGGAGTAGTTTGGAAGTAGATTTCAATTCCCTTAGCTTCTAATCCCAACAATACATCCGCATCTGCACGATCTAGTGTAATCGCATTGTTTACAGCTTTTCTTCCTGGTCCTCCACCAAGTCCACCAATTTGAACCTTATCTAGTTTAAGTCCAGCTTCTACCGCATTGTTTAGTTCATTAACTCCCTTGAACAATACCATAACGCGATTTTTATCAAACGCACCTTCTTGTTGTAGTTTGACTGCTTGTTCTACTGCAACGATTGTAATTTTCACTCCTTTTGGAGCGGCCATCTTAAATACCTCTTGCATAAACATATCGTTACTTAATGCTGTGTCAATTGTGACAATTTCATTGATTTGACATTGTGTGAGCCATCTTGTGATGACCTGTCCGTGAATGAGTCGAAAGTCAACTCTTGTTAGTTCTATTCCCATGTTGAATACCTCCTTACACCTAATATGATACTGTAATCGCTTTCAACTGACTATGTTCAAACAGACTAAAAAGATAGACTTGTTTTTGTTCAAGTGCACAAAGAACAAAATCCATCTATCTTATTTCTTTCTATATATTTATATATATGCGATAACTAAAGGCTTTTTATACATTTTATGGAAATCGTACAAACAAAAAAGATTTGTGTATTTGACCAAAGAACACCCTAAACTTTCGTTCATACGTCAATTGAAAAGTATCGCTTCCACTCGTATGATTAAAGCATAGGAGGATTTACATTATGAATATGAAAAAAATGAACATCACAAAACAGATGGTAGCATCTGGTGCCCTTGCAATCGTAAGAGCGGAAACAATAGAACGCGCGTGTGAAATCGCACAAGGATGTATCGATGGTGGAGTTCCCGTTATGGAAATGAGCTATACTTTAAATAATGCAGGGGATATCATTCAAGGATTAACACAACGTTTCAAAGACAAATTATGTGTAGGAGCTGGGACTGTTTTAGATAGTGAAACAGCACGCCATGCCATATTACATGGTGCACAATTTATCATCGCTCCAAACTATGATGAAGGAGTCGCAAAGATGTGCAATCGATATCAAATTCCTTATGCACCTGGATGTACTTCTTTGAGTGAATGCATTGATGCATTAAGTAGTGGAGCAGCCTTCGTAAAAGCATTCCCTATCTCTGATTTCTATGGTCCAAAATTGGTGAAAGTATTCAAAACACCGATTCCAGATATGCCAATTCTTGCGAGTGGTGGAATCACGTTAGATAACCTTACTACATGGTTGGAAAATGGTGTAGATCTTTGTGGTTTTGGTGGTTTATTAACCAAAGGAACAAGCGAAGAAATCGCTGCTAACGCAAAAAAAATTCACGATATTATTCAAGCATATCGAACAAAGTAAAAGAACGATGACAGCACTAAGCCGTCATCGTTTTTATCTATTTAGTAAAATGTTCTAACAACATTTTTTCAGCTTCTACACTCCACAAACCTTTGTTCTTTTTACAAACTGCATCAAGTTCTTTAAAGAATGGATCACGTTCTCCCATTTTTCCAAAATCATCAATCGCAGTCATTGGCATTTCAATGTGTGTATATACAAGTTTTTTACCACCAGGTACATCAGGTAAGTTCTTTGTAGTCTCTACTACAGAATCCAAACCACCAATATGGGTAATCATAACAGCTGATTGAATCATACCCTTAGCTTCTTTTTCAATCGCTTCTTTCATATCATCGATTGTTCCACCTGTAGAACCAATCACTTTACTTCTTGAATAGTGTGAGTCGTATAAGTTGATCATGGCAGAGAATTTTGGATCAGTAGGACCTGCAAATAGGTTCATACATCCATCGTATGCCATCAATTTATTTCCCATTTCACATACCGCTACATTTGGAATATATATAAATACATCATCGTATCCTTTTCCATCTGTAATTGCCATTAATTCTTCCACTGGATCTTTCATATTTGCCGTATTCACATACAGCAATTCTACTCCATGTGCGCGTGCTTCTTCTTCAGAAATCACTTCGCGAGCTCTTTCAATACGAGCATCATTTACTTCTGTAACCACGATACGTTTAGGTTTATTTTCATACGTTAATCCATAACTGATTGCCCCTAATCCCATTGGTCCACATCCACCAAGAATGATGATATTACCATCCGTTTTTGTCCCCATGATGTGTTGGTATTCACCAGGTACGGTATGATAATTGGTATGATATCCACCAATTACACAACTCACTGGTTCTGCCACACTACTTGCGAAATATCCTTCTCCATCAAATGTCCATAAACATCCTGCCTCAATGATATCATTTGGAAATATACAATACGTTGTATCTCCACCACACCACTGATAACTATATCCTGGAGATTCCATTTGTCCTGGTATGGCTGGTTGTTGCGCAAACTTTTGTCCTACTTTGAATTGATGTTGCCATTTTTTTCCTACTTCAACGATATCTCCTGCAAATTCATGTCCAATAATGATTGGGTTATCATAGACATCGTTTGGAACACGTTTATGGTTCGCACCTTGTTTTACCGTTTTCCAAGTTGACATACAAATACTATCAGAAACAACTTTTACAAGTATTTCATCATCTTTAATCTGTGGTAATTCAAATTCATCTAAACGAATATCATCTACTCCATATAATCGAACTGCCTTTGTTTTCATATCCTAGTCCTCTACTTTCGTAATTTGTACTTGTTTCATTAAATTTTCTACAACTTCTTTACTTGCTGGATTGGTTCCTTCTGTCATAACTGCACCTGCACTTGTCGCAACCGCAAGACGAATCAAATCTTCTAGTGCATATCCTTGTTCACTTGCATATGCAATCGCCGCAACCATCGCATCCCCTGCACCTACTGAAGAATGTGCTTGAATGCTTAATGCATTTGCTAGATACACCCCATCTTTACTAAGGAAGATGCTTCCTTCTCCTCCCATAGATACTACAACGAGTTTGGTTTCTTCATTTAATAAACCCTTTGCTTTTTGAATAATATCTTGATTGGTAAAGTTTTTATCCATTCCAAAATGAAGTGCTAATTCATATTTGTTCGGTTTTATAATCATCGGATGTGCTTGAATGCCTTCCTTAAACAATTCTCCATCCGCATCCAATATAACACTCGCTTTTTTTTCTTTAATCTTGTAAATCATATCTCGATAGATGCTTTTTTCAACACCTGGTGAAACGTTCCCTGATAAAACAACCAACGTAGTTTCATCGCATAGTGATAAAATCTTATCCATCAATGCTTGTATTTGTTCTCCTTGTATATAAGGTCCCGCTTCATTTAATTCTGTTAATTCACGTTGATCATCTAAGACTTTTAAATTCGTTCTTGTGGCACCTTCCACCCATACAAAGTCGCTTTCAATTTGCATATCCTGTAAGATACTTTGAATATATTCTCCACTATTTCCTGCTAGAAAGCCTGTACATAACGTCTTACCACCCAATGCTTGAATGGTCTTAGAAACATTAACACCTTTTCCACCCGCATCCATTCGTACATTACATAAACGATTCAATCCACCCACATGTAAGGTATCTACTTCGGCTGTTTTATCGATTGCTGGATTAAACGTTACCGTAATAATCATGCGCCATCACCTCTTGTTAAGATATCATAGATTGTATTGACATCCCCAGCTACAACTTTTTCCACTTCTTCCATATCTCCAAGTTTATCCGCTATGTTAGAAAGGATTTCCATATGTTCATCATTATTCGCAGCGATTCCAATCACAACACGAACAGTTCCTTCTGCCCATTTGATTCCTTCTGGATAAATCATAACTGCAATACCAGTCTTTTTCACACAGTCTTTTACTTCATATTCACCATGCGGAATCGCAATATCATTGCCAATATACACAGTTAAATCATGATCACGATTTAACATACCTTGGATATACCCTTCACTCACATAACCTGTTTTTACCAATACGTTTCCCATCGCCACAATGGCTTCATCACTATTTTCAGCCTTGCAGTTTAATAAGATATTTTCTTTTTCTAAAATTTTATTTTTTTCTTTTTTCGTAAACAACATGATTTCCTTCACGATCCTTTCATAACTTGCCTCATCCATGAATCCATCCAATTCCATATAGATTACATTCGGATAGCGTTTTTTTATTTGTGATGCGAAATTGCTGTGGGATATAATCATATCCACATCCTTCGGGAGTTCTTCTATCGCACAATTTCTAATGCGTAAATCACACCCTACTTTCTTTAACTTCTTTTGTAAAATACCTGCGCACATAGCGCTAGAACCCATTCCCGCATCACATACAAAATAGATGCTCATGGATGGAGTTTGTGTATCATGACGTTTCAGTTTCATAAAGTATCCTCCAAACATTCCATCAGATACTCTTTTAGAATAGAGCTGATTTCCATTAGGATTTCCTCTTGTTTTCTACCCAGCACGGCTTCATAGAAACTATCATGATCAATCAATCCTCTAGAAATAACGGATAATATTTTTTGTTGTTGTATATCTTTTTTCTTATTTGCCAACAACACCATGATAAACTTCATCTTTGAAAAGTCATCACTCGTAAATACTTCTTTATTTGGATAATAGAAATGTAAGGCGCTTTTTTCTACTCCATCACTTAACGTGTGGAATAGTGTAAATCCGAAATCTTCCATGACTACTTTTCCAAGTTTTTCTCGCTCTAAGATGTCCGTTTGTATTTGTTGTATCTGTTGTGTCTGTTCTCCATGATCCTTAGCAATCCTTAAAATCATTTCCTCATAAGAGATTGTTTCATCGATAGAAGAACACTGTGTATGCTTCATCAATTGTAAGATACCTTCACTTAAGTTCTTTATATAAGTAACTTGTTCTATGAAACTTGTATCACTACCCTCAAGTATAGGTTGTATTTCACTTTGTAATTGTTCAAATGCTTTCTTTAGACGTTGTACATCTTCACCATTTAATAGAGGAGATACACAATACACATCTACACTTGTATTTGTTAATGGAAATGTTGATACTAATAATTCACAGTCTTGGTATTGATTCTTTACAACTTCATCCATGGAGAGTACATGCATATGAACTCCTTTTGGGAATGCTTTTTGGATACGAGCAGATAACATTGCGGAAACACCAATTCCACTCGCGCACACAACGCCAATTGTAATATCCCTTGTATGTTGTACACTTTGTCTTGTTCGCTCAAGAGAAGCCCCTACATGCATTGTAATGAAGGCTACTTCATCTTCACTCACCTCACATTGATATTGTGTTGTGATATGTTCACATGCATTTCTTGTCTGTTCATATAAAGCGCTGTACATTTCCTTAATTTGATCCAACAATGGATTATATATTGGAAGATGATTCTTCAATCGAATAATAGTTGGTTCTAAATGCGTTAATAATCCTCGATAGAATTCTTCATCTTGTAAAAGCTGAATACGAATCTCTTCATCATAGCTTTTCAACATGTTCAAAATCAATTGATGAATTTTTTCTACTTCTTCTTGTTGTACATCGCTATATTCCACACTGGATATCTTAGATCCTTTGATATGAAGAGCAATGAAGGCAATCTCTGTTTTTGGAATATCAATATCGAATTCTAATTCTAAATACTGTGCCATCTTCTGTGCTTGTAGAAAACTTGCGTCTTCTTGAACCATGGCAAGTACTGCCTCATTATCCATGATTTCCTCTTTTTTGATAATACGATCGATAGCAATCACCAAATGTATAATTAGCCCAATATAAGAAGCTTGTGCATAACGATCAAGTGCTAATTCATGTCGATAGGTTTGAAATACTTGTAAAATTCGTTCGAGTATTTCCTGGTTTAATAAGCGCATGATACTTTGTTGGTCATCTTTCATAAATATTTGTAGTAAGTCTTTGGAATCTAAATAATTCACCTCATCATAGACTTTACTTTTCTGAAGGGTTTCATGTAGCAGCGATGTCATTGCTTTTCGTACATCGCTTTCTTTACCAACAACCTCTACCCCTAAACCAGGTTTTCTACTCAATACTAGTTGATGTTCATCAAACCATTTCTCAACGTTGTCCAAATCATTAGAAATGGTTGCCTCTGATACTTGAAATAGATTTGCATAATGTAATAATTTTGTTAAAGTATCACTTCTTAATAATTCGAATATTAGTAGATGTTGACGTTCTTCTTTGTTGATGTATTCGATCCCTTGAATTTGTAATTCTAATAGTAATGCATCTTTCATCTCTTCACTGCCTTCTACATGAAGTCCTTTTCCACTCACATTTTCAAGGCGTAAATGATAACTCTTTAAATCTTGATCTATATCTTTTAACTCTCTAAAAATTGTACGTTTACTTATTTTCATGAGTTGTGCCATATCTTCCAATGGGACATACTCCTCCCTATGTGTTAAACAATGATGGAGTATTTTTTTCAGTCTTGAGGAATAGATCATGGCACTTCTCCTTTATTTTATGATTTTGTTAATTGGGCAACGATTTCATCATATTCACTACCACCCATAAAGTTTGTAATCGGGAATATGATTGCGTTTGGACAATGTGTCTTAGCACGGTCCACTAATGATTTGTGTGTTACGATGACTTCTGTATCTTTTGGTACATCATCCAATGCATAATGTTGTACATGAATATCTAGTCCTGCATTTTTCAATTTCTTTGTTAAGGTCGTAGCCCCCATAGCACTAGATCCCATACCAGCATCACATGCGAATACAACTTTTGAAAGAGAAACAGCTGTTTCTAATACACCCTTCGCATCACTTTTCATCATTTGTACTGCATTGCTTGCATTTTCAAGTGCTTTATCATCTTCACTTTGGCGAGTGAATTTTAAAATTACCATCGCTACTAAGAAGGATACTACACAAGATACTACAACACTTAGGATAACTCCTACATAACTATCTTTTGCACACATTCCTAAGACGGCAATAATACTTCCTGGTGATGCAGCAGATACAAGTCCTGATCCCATAACTGTATTAACAAACACCCCAGACATACCACCAGCAATCACTGCAAGTAACGTAAGTGGATTCATTAACACATATGGGAAATAGATTTCATGTATACCACCTAAGAAATGGATAAATACAGCTCCTGGTGCAGAACTTCTTGCGGCACCTTTTCCAAATACACAATACGCTAACAACAATCCTAAACCAGGTCCTGGGTTGGCTTCAATTAGGAAGAAGATAGACTTACCAGCTTCCGCAACTTGATCCATTCCAAGTGGTGTAAATACACCGTGGTTGATTGCATTATTTAAGAATAATATTTTCGCAGGTTCTACAAGAACACTGGTTAATGGTAACAAGCTTCTCTCTACTAAGAAATCTACACATGTTACCATAACATCTTTGATACCTAAGCAAATTGGTTCAATCGCAAAGCAACCAAAGATTGCCAAAAGTGCAGTTAGTATACCAGCAGAGAAGTTATTGATTAACATTTCAAATCCTGCTGGAATATGTCCTTCTAGAACACCATCTAATTTTTTAATAAGATATCCACCAAGAGGTCCCATAATCATTGCTCCAATAAACATTGGATCTTCTGTACCAGCTAAGACTCCCATAGTCGCCGCAGCCCCTACAATACCACCTCTTGTATCATAAATCATTTTACCACCACTATACGCAATTAGTGTTGGAAGTAAGAATCTTTGCATCGGTCCAACAATCCCAGCCAATTTCTCATTTGGTAACCAACCACTTTCAATAAACAACATCGTAATGATACCCCAAGCGATGAAGACTGAAATATTTGGCATTACCATTCCACTTAGGAATCGCCCAAATCTTTGTACTTTTTCTTTCATAATACTTATCCCTTCTTTCTGTAAACATCTCTTTACACTTTCAGTATAATTTCGTGCAGAAAGAAATACAACAAAATGAAATTCATGTTTGTCAGTATGCCTTGTGACATATTTTAATAGCTCTTTATTTTTAATGTATATCATCATTATATATGATTTTTAACGTTATCAAAAGCCTTTCTATAAAGATACAAAAAAGAAATCAAAACAATGTTCGATTTCCTTATTACGTATAAATAATTCTACTTAGTTAACTAACACATAGGAATTATGGAAGTATCTATTTTTAACGTATGTTCAAAAAACTTCCAAATCATCGATGTCTTTTGATTGATGATGGTACAAAAGAAGCGATGATGAATACCCGGATGAAAAATCAAAGGAATAAAAGTAGGTTGAGTAATCGCAACTCCATTTTGTAAATAAAGATACGTGTCATCTTCATTAATTGTAATGGTTTTGTTTTTAAGATTATCATATCCCCAATAAATAGAATATGATCCATCAGGATTTCTTGTTATCTCATCTAAGAAAATTTTTATATTTGTAGTTTTCATAGTTTTCCTCTTTTCCATCGATAAAGCTAGAAAGCTTCAAGATTATGCAACGAATTCTTCTTCGTTAAAATCCATAATAGGAGAAATAAAGTAATGCAAACGTACTTCTTTTTCATTTGTGTTCTTATAAAACTTAGAAGTAATTCTTTGAATTACCATATACCCATTATCTACTGTTTCACATGGCAACAAGGCAATCACTTGTGTACGATTGATCTTTGAGAACACATCTCCACTTCTTAAACATCCAGTCATAATCTTTTTCAATTTTGCGATAAACTGCTCTTGTCGTTTATCACTCTCTTTTGAATCCAATTGGAATAGTAACAAAAATATCTCTTTGTTGTCTCGTCTAGCATTATTCAACGACACTTTATAGATATATTTAAACGTATCATAATCGCAATACATAGCCGATGGTTTGGTAGATATAGAGTTTAATCTCTTTTTTAACCCTACTACATCGATGACATTCTCATCTCTACTAGTAATCACACGATACATCGACTTTAAATGTATGGAAGGAGAATGACCTAATTCTCGTTCATACAATTCACTTATGTGCTGATACAATTCCATTGCCTTATTAAACTCTTTTAAATTCATGAATGCTTTCATTTGATAAATATAGGCATCATCATAGAATTCATCCATCTGTATTGCTTTCTCTATGATTGGTAAGAGTTCTTGTCCCCGATTTGTATCTATGTACTCTTCACAAATCAAAATAAATGCTTTTTCATATATGTTATGATAATATGCACGAACCTGTGTACTCCAATTTGCGGCATCCGATACAAAGAAACGTTCTTTATATAAAGACAAAATCTTCTCTGCGTATGAAACACTTTCTTTCTTTGAAATATTTTGATCTAACATACGAGCATAGTATTCATCTGCACACTTATAATCACTCACTAGCTCAAAACCATCCGCAAACTTATATCCATTTTTTATAGTGGTGATTAAATTCATCCCCTGAAAGCATTCAATTTCACCAAGTGTCATACGCAAGCGAAATATTGTTTGTTTAAGCGAATTTAATGGATTGGATGCATCTTGCCATAATTCATCAATGAGTTCTTCTTTTGATATACACGTGTTGTTGTATACTAGTAATTGAAGTAAACCACACATTTTTCGTGTCATGATTTTATCAAATGCGATTTCTTGTTGATTGAATGTTAAGGTAAATTCCTTAAACATACTGACTTTTATCTGACTCATATTATACACCTACTTCTTGTGAGTTACACTTTACCAGAAGTGTAACCCTACTCATATGTACATGTATTATAACAAATATAAGACTTATTGCGTAGTTTATATCCCAAAAATCATAAATCTCATCCATGAAATGGATATTTTCATTCAAAATTATACAAATTTCAAAGATATCCTTATGATAAACAAAAAGTAGATACCAGATGTTTGTATTGATACCTACTTTTGTATACTACTAATTCAATTAAGAATTATGCTTGTGCTGTAGCTTTTTCGTCATTATCTTCCTTTTTCCATTTTTTTGCAATTACTAATACAACTACTTGAACTAGTAGGATAGCAGCCATGAGAAGTGTCCATTTATCTACTAAAATCATAGGAAGGAAAATATTCTCTGTAAGTATAAATGCGATTACGGAACTTAACGCAACAACTGCACCTGCGATCATTGTCCATTTTCTACGTTTATAAGCTATAGTTTCATCTTCATTCTCATCCTCTTCTTCTTTTTTACGTTTTCCAAGAACGATGAAGATTACAAATAAGACTGTTAGAATACTGCAAATCAAGTTAATCAATGCCCAAGATGCGCTACTTTTTGCTTTTGGCGTATCATTGTCATCAACCTTTACTTCCGGAGTATCGTTATCTGGTACAACGATTTCTGGTTCTTGAGGTGCTGGGTTTGGTTGCACTGGCTGTACTGGTTGTACAGGTGCTGGAGGTGTAACTACTGGATCTGTCCTAACGATTGGTGCAATCGGTGGAATTGGTGTAGTTGGTACGCCTGGTTGATTTGGAGTATCTGGTGTTACTGGTGTATCTGTATCCTCTACTTCCCAAAGAGCAGTGATAGTTAAATCATTAGTTACATTCGTAAATTCTAAATCCCAACCTATAAATGTATATCCAGCTCTTTCAGGATCTGTAGGCGCTATTGCATCTTTTCCCTCATATACGCTTTGAGTATCTAATACCGTTCCTAAACCATTAACGAAAGTTACTGTATATTTCGTGTTTTCACTCCATTGTGCCACTAGCGTAATTTCTCCACCGTCTGTAGCAGTTAAGTTCATTACTTCTTCTTCATCAGTGTATGTAGTACCTTTGTATGTCCAACCTGTGAATGTATAATTTTCTTTTACGAACGCATTCTTAGTAAGTATTTGTTCTTGATTATATACAAATCCCTGATCTGCCATAGTACCACTGTCTTCACCATTTCCATCAAACTTAACAGTGTATGCATTTGCTTCAAGTACTGCATTTACTATTAAATCTTTAGTTACATTCGTGAAATCTTTGTCCCAACCTGTAAATGTGTATCCTTCTTTTTCAGGATTAGCAGGTGCTGTTGCATCTTTTCCTACATATACAGTTTCTTCTTTCAAATCTGCTCCAAATCCATCCGTGAATGTTACATTAAATTTATCGTTTTCTTTCCATTGTGCAACTAATGTAGCTTCTCCACCATGAGTAGCGATTAAGTTTTTCACTTTTTCTTCATCCGTGTATGTAGTTCCATTGTATAACCATCCAGTAAAAGTATGGTTTTCTTTA
>NZ_JBSPEZ010000028.1:0-33031 GCF_053848845.1 Amedibacillus sp. YH-ame6 | reverse complement strand
ACCATTTTTTTCATAACAAAAGGCAGTAAGAGCCACATGTTTTAGGTTGAGTAGTCATCTTACTGCCTTATTTATTTTAACATATTTTAAAAAAGCTGTCGACTTCTTTGTCAACAGCCTGAAACAATAGTTGTCTATTGTTTTTTTTAATATTTCATTTTCTTAATTCTTCCAAACCCAATGGTACCAGGACCTGTATGTGACATGATAACCGCCTTAAATCTATGTTGTTCTACGGGTTGTCCAATAGCTTCCTCTAACAATATTTTTAATTCATCACTTACTTCTTGATTATAGGCATCAATGATCATCCAATCATAATCTTCAGGATTGATTCCATCCATTACAACACGGATTCCCTCTTTATAAGCTTTCTTTAAAGTACGTACTTTATCGACTAAATCTATAGAACCATGTTCTACCTTCAACAAGGGTTGAATTTTTAATAGGCCTGCTAATGCAGCTGCTGCTGGAGAAATTCTTCCACCATTCTTCAAGGAAGTTAGATTTTCAGGAATTAATATGGCATAGAGATCACATTCCTTCTCTATCTTTTCTTTTACTTGTGCACAAGTATATCCTTTCTCAAACATTGCTCGAGCATGTTTGAGAATATGAATAATAGGATAACAAACAAACTCAGAATCAACAACACACACTTTCCCCTCATACGCTTCTGCCATTGATAATGCAATACGACAAGTACCACTTAATGATTTCGTTAGAGGAATATAAAACACCTCATCATGTGTCTTTAATAATTCATCCCACATCTTCGTTAAGTCACCAATAATTGGTTGTGCGGTCTTTACCTGTTTATTTTGGTTGATTGCTTCAATAATATCTTCATCAAAGATAGTCTCTTCCTCAATATATTCAACACCATTTACAACAATTGGCATACGAACTACATGAATATCTAAACGTTGTGCCTCTTCTTTTGTGATATCAGCGCTAGAATCACATAACAATGCTATTTTCTTCATGGAATCACTCCTTAACGAAAATTATAACAATTTCCCATTATAAATACAATCAAGAAAAAAAGAATTCCTTACTCTATCCCAAAATAAATTACGTGTTTCCCCATGCTCTTTTTATTCTCATTTCGTTGATACGTTTATATAAAAAAACTCAATCCTTGGATTGAGTTCATCTTAACTTTAATGGGGCGGACGATGGGAATCATTAGATACACAAAACATACCGAAATATGCCTAATATTAGCCAATATTAGCAACATTTACAATGGTTTTAAACGTTCATTTTTGAAATTTACACCAAATTTACACCAAATTTTTTTCTAAATGAAGCATGTTTATTAAGTCCATATACACATCATAATGCATCTGTCCAACTCCAAAGATTTCGTAGTATACATACACTGCTATTGGTAACTCTAAATAATCTGAAACTTCCTTTACTGATAACTTGTTTTTATATCTCGCTTTTCTTATTATATTACTCTTCATTTTTTCTCCTCCAGTATTCTGGAAGATGACGCCATCCCCTGTAAAAATATGATATCACTATAATATAGAAAAAGGAATAATTTGGAATCGAGTTGATTCACTATTTTTAATTTTCACAACCGACCTTAAGAAAAGCCTTTATTTATCGTGTATAGTATTTTGAAATATAGTTTACAATTTTTACCAACATCAACTCACCTCGGAATCATTGACATCTTGATACGATTGTGCTTTTTTAATGCGATCTTCATATCTAAATAATTTGTTCTCAAAGTCTTGAAAATCATTCTTATATCCTTTAGCCTCACACAAATGTAGATATGATTGCCTATGTGCTTTCCAAATCTTACAGAAATACATTATGTCATTCTTAAACAAATCCTTGTTATAACGAACTCTCTTGAGTTCCGCATACTTCTCAAACGGAAGATATATGCCATCTTCTTTTTTGTACATATCATTTATACTCATAATCATCCTCCTAACTATACTTATTGTTTACTTCCTTATATATAGTATCCTTTTTGTTTACTTTCATGATATACAAGTTTTAATATGATATAACATTTTTAGGAGGTATACAATGAAAAAAATAAGGTCAACTAAAGCAGAGAAAATAATTCTATCACAGATAGACGATGTTTTAAAAGTGTTGCCACAAGATTACTATAAAGCACTCAACTATATGCTCGAAACACATCAAGGATTTAGACTTTTAATAACTATCGCTAACAATGATTATCAACAAAAAAAACAATCCTACTTCCAATTAAGGAAGTAGGGTTAGTTTTATCTAAAATGTACCATATGGTTTTACATTCACACCATTCGCATTTGTTTCTCCAACTGCAACCCAGCGACGTGTTCCGTCTTTGCCGATGTATGAGCACCAAATGTAGCCTTCACGCTTGACATAACCATCATAGTTGAAAGATAGTCCTGGTTCATACCAATCGCCTGTAAGAGCTCCTCTAGTGGTTGGCGCACGTCTAATGTTCAACTTGTCCACAGTACATGTGAATCTGTGCAATTCATGAATGAAGTCACTAGGAATAGAGTTCAACACTTCTCCTGTAGAAGGGGCAGGTGTTGGAGTTTCTTCTGCTTCAGGCAAATCCTTGTGAACAAGATAACCCAAGAACGTCATTCCTAAGTATCCGTTTGGATTCCCCTTCACGTAATCAAACATTGATCCCCCATAGTTTGATTGACTCCAAGCAATAGTGTTGGTATCAATCAACTCTTCACACACTGCAACGTGTCCGTATTGACCATAAGACCAAATCATCAACGCTCCTTCTTTGGCGTAATTAGAGCGAGTATAACCATCTGCATAGTTATCCCATAAGTCTTGTGCCCCAACTACTCTAACATCGTCTAACGGCTGATTCTTTCCTAGAATCTCACTGATACGTGCTGTCGCGTATGTAAAACAGTTAGGCATTGCAATACCACAGCGACCTACTGCATACTGGTACCACTTGCCATTTAATAAATTTGATAATGATTTTCTTGCTGTATATGACATATTATTTGTCCTCGCTTTCGTCTTTGTTAATTCCTAAATGCTCATCAATTCTATGATGAGCTGATTTTGTACTTTGTTCTACCTTTGCCACTCGTTCATTTAAAGACTGAACACTCTTTGTCACATCTTTAATATCAATGGCTATAGTGTTTGTTGTGTTGCATAACTGATCTAACTTCATATTCATTTTTACTTTGTTTTCGATATCTGCTTCATTATCCTTTTTTTCGTTTCTTCTAAAAGATAGAAATGTCATAATTCCACCAAACACCGCTATAAGTAATGCAATGCTAATAGTCGTATTACCGTCCATATTTTAACCCTGCTTCTTAATTTCTTTCACTTTAATAATTCCATCATAAATAGCAGAAGCTCCTAAGAATGCAATAAATCCAACCCATAGCCCTGCTACAAAATTCATTCCGAAGAAATATATAGTAAATACGATCCCTAGTGATAATGAAATAACTAGGTTAAACGTCCATGTTACCCATCCTTTCTTTACGATAGGTAATTCTTTTAACTTTTGCATGAGTGCAGTTTGAAGCACACTACACAACAGTGCAATCATTAAAATTTTAAACAAAATACTTGGTATTGCTAATTCCATATCTTTTCTCCTTCTCCGCCTTTGCGGTAAATAAAAAGAGCATTTCTGCTCTATTTGACATCTTTATACTTGATAAGAACATAGCCTTCTTTCAAACCTTCTTGATTTACTTTAACAAACTGCACTTGTGTCATAAAGGTTTGTCCTGTTTCTACTTCGTTATTTGTCGCAATGAACAAAACGAAGTCTGACTTCTCAATTTTTCTATCTTGATTTTGTTCTAAAACCAAATAATCAGATTCGATTATTTCATTGAATTTCTCTAAAGGCTTTTTTATCTCATGTGTTTTTGTCATATTGGTCTCCTTAAGCTGTTCTAACCCACATATAAGTAGATATTGATGGTTGTATATTTTGAGCATTTCCACTTCCGGCACTTCCAATTGAAGTTGATGCTCCATGATTATGGTCGCCCCCATAATTTGTGCGTAACCCAGTTGTATTTCCCACATTGTAAGCAAAATTTATCTTATAACCTGACTGACTACCAGTATCAAGTGAAGTAAGGCTATCGAACCATTTAATACCCTCGTGGCGATGTGAACCACTTGTCGCAATGCTCGTAGATGCACTATGGTTATGTGCTTGTAAATTTTTATGCCCTATTTTTTTACCTGGCACGCTAAAGTCAGGATCGTTTTCATCAACACCAACTAGAACTCTGCCCTGTGAGTGACGAACCCAAGTAGTACCAAAATAGATTTTATTAGGATCAAAAGTGCTCAATTGATTAGGAATAATAATGCCTATAGGAACTATCAAATCTATAATATTAATACCTTTTATACAGATGTCCCAAGCACTATCAATAACATTTTCCTTTTCCGAATACTTCCCAAATGCAACTCCATTTTGTTCTTCTCTAACGTGAAACGGAACAGAAGATGTAGGTATATTTACTTCGATTGTTGTGCTACTTTGTCCTAAAGAATCAGTAACAATTCCTGATACCACATATGTTTTTGATACCGCAATATCATTATTACCCAAAATAAAAGAAGATCCAGAAGCTCCTGTTGTGTTTTGATAAGATGTTCCGTTGATTTTGAATTCCTTACTGCTTATATAGTTCTTTCCGTTTACACTGGCACATGAATATGTAGGTGTTACCTTTATATATGCACCATTATTTGATGGAGTTCCAGCAGAATTACATCGTTCTGCTTTTATTGAAAGAGCTGGAGGTGTATTTTCGTAAACAACGATTTGTGTTATTTGATTAGTAGATATATTTCTTGAATCTACAATCGATGCTTTTATGCTAATAGTTCCCGAACGAAACGGACCAGCCGTTAGTCCATTTCCTCCATTAAATCCTTCAACACTTATTTGATACGAAACAATACTTGCCCCATACTTCGCCGTTGCTCCTTCTATGGATATTGTTGCTTTGGATTTACCTTGTACATAAATTCCCCAACTTGCAGGCACGCCATTATCTACCCTAGTTACAGAAATATTAGTAAATGAAGGAGCGCATTGAGTAGGATCTATTCGAATAGAAAGAGTCATTGATTTAGTGCCTATTAAAGTTCCGCCATTATAAGTATAAAGTGTCATAGTGCATATGCCAGACATCGCATTAGGTATTTGTGAAGCATCACTTAATGGTGGTGTAAAACTACATGACGTTGATTGATTTGTATACTCTCGTACGATACTACCAAATTGATAACGTACAGTATGAGTAAAACTAGATGATGCTCTACCTATTTCAAGTGTTATGGGTTGTCCCAAAGTTCCACCAGAGACACTTGTAAATCCGCTGGCACGTGGAATTGTTGGAAGAGTTCTTCCTCCTGTACTAGATCCATTTAACGCATAAGATGTTGATATCCCAAACCCAACTGAATAAGACCCTGTTCCATCCGCATTATGATTTATACGAATAGATGTGGTTCCTATATTATGTTCAGGATTATCATGTCTATATGCTGGTGTAAAATGTGTTCCGTGAATCCATGCATCCCTGTTATCAAATGAAACCCATGTACTTCTATCAGCTCTCAAAGTTATTCGTAAATTAACAGTAGTATAGTTTCCATCAATAGACTGTGATATCGAGTCCTCGTATAAACGTAAATACCAATTCCCTGTAGCATATCCAACATTTATTTCTTTTAATAGTGTCGCCATTATATCACTCCCATCTATTTAGTACTAAGCCAGTGCCTCTTATATGTTGCATTTGAAAAGAACCTATTCTTAATGTTTCCATAACGACTGCATGCGCTATGTGAAGTTCATTGTTGCTAATCCAAGCTACTTTTGTATTACCTTGCCAGAAAGCAAGCTCTGTATTAGAAAGAATCGCTTTAAATGGACTATTGGATGACCCAAGTTCTAAAGAAGAACCGTCAAACCGAGCCCATTCTTTAATAGTTGCTTCATCAACCTTTCCATCTACTACATCGGTCAATTTATCTACTGTGGTCTTAATGAACGATGTCGCCTCGCTAGTTATTTCTAACTGATTCTGTACACCTTTAATAATCTCTGTTGTATTTCCTAAATTCTCTTCAAGTTTACTAACAGTCAAGCCAATCTCCTCTTTAGTGAGATTCAACGCAGACTCATATGTTTCTGTTATCCTTTGTTCAGAACTACTAATATCTTTATCGATCTTATCGTTCACTTTATCTTCTAAATCGTTTACTGCTTCCCAAGTTGTATCACAAATAGGATTTGTATAGCTTATTGTTTCATCTGTAAATATACTCTTTGTTCTCGTCCATATATACTTTCCACTCGACCATACAGGAGCCGTGGAAGTCCATTCGCCACCCTCTTGCGCTTCTTTTGAAGTTGATAAATAGTATTCATTTGTAATAGATACTATGCCTTTTCCAGACTCTCCATCTATAATAAATGTAAAAGAGATAGAATCAAGGCTAATAAAGTTCTTGTTTTTAACAGTACAAATATAGGTTATCGATTTTGTACTTACCTCTGATAGTTTATTTTGAGTTACCTTAAGTACCCCATCTTCTATCACCTCTCCAGTTTGTAAATCTCCATCAGCTCTTCGCCAAGCTATTTCACATTCTTCAAGAGGAATTGAAAGCACTCCATCTTTTACTTCTGGAGTTATTAAGAGCGGATTCCATGAAGGATCAAGAACTCCTTTTGCGTAATGTTGATATAAAGGTAAGTTAGCATCTAGTCTAACCTTCAAACTTGACTCAATTACTATCGTTTCATATCCGCTATATTTCGTATATGTAGGTGTAGTAACTTTTACTTGAAATGATGCAGTACTAATTACATCATCATATGTCAAAGTGATTTGTTTGAAATGTTTGTGAAGTTCATTCCATTCTTCATCAGCGACACTATTTCCTGATTTGCGTTGCCATGTAAAAGAAATAACATCAAGAGTTGATGTAATGTCCTGCGCATCTTTCACTACTTGTGCAGACAATGTTATATCACTCACATCTCTATTTAACACTGTTCCAGATTTTATCATGTTTAATTGAATTGTTTTAAGGTCTAGATGTTCTACTTTTTCAGAAGTGTCTTTTAAATCAAGTTTTATTTTTTCTGTATCAAGAACCAATTCAGAGTATTTCTCGTTTAAACCTTCTTGTTCTTTTGCTACAATCTCCAACTTAGCTTTGTTTTGATCTGTAGTAACTTTCAATCTTTTTATCTTAACTGCATCCCCTATTTCTGCTTGCATACTCTCAAGATTCTTAGTCTTGATTTCGCCATTGATTTCTTGGATATTATAACTTCCATTCAAGAAAGTTATTTTGTAGTTAAGCATAATGAATTTAAAATATCCGTCGAACTCGATAATATCTCCAAGTCTTGTGGGATCAACAGATGCAATTCTAAAATTACTAGAAGAGAAGACATTTAGACCACCAATAACACTAAATATATAATCAACTGTTTCTTGTGAATCAATATACATATTGTCTTGTGTAAGATACAAAACATTATTAGAATCATCGCCTTTTTCAATGACTGTCACAGAGTCGTCAAAACGAACTTTTGATATTGAATATAATTCCATTACCTCTTTATCAAATTGCTCTACATCGTACTCTGTGATGTGATGTGATACATCTTTTTTTAGCTTTATGAACTTCAAACATCCATTTGGCATAGAAAAGACATTGCTAGCGGTGGATTCTGCAATCATAGATAAATGAGTTCTTATCGATAACGTGTTATCCCAAAAGTTTATTTCACGTTGAAGAGTCGTTGCTAGAATTTCACTATAATCGATAGTAATTCCTGTAATAAAAGATATTTCGTCTAATTGATCCTTTAGCCTACATGGATATTGCAACGTACTTATGTATCTATCGTCGGTCGCTCGCATACTATCATATAGTTCTAAGTTCAATTCTTCGGTCATTCTTTCTGGAGCAGTCATCACATAGAATGTTCCAATTAAGACATCATCGTCTTTAATAACAAAAGGTTTAGATAGCAATGGGCTGAATACCTTATCGACATTATCAAGAGTTATGCTGAGGCATAAAGAAGGTGTATTGCCTATCAATGTGTCTTCAACAAATTGTCCAGATATTTCCGGATTATCTAATATGTAATTGGTGTAATCTGTATCTTCTATGAATAATTTAAACAAAACTTCCACCACCTAACATTCAATTAAGGAAAAAGAAAGAGAGGCGACATAGCCTCCCATTATTTTTTCCTCTTTATACGATACATCAGCACTTCGATACATCGTCTTGTTAACTCTCTTTTTTTGTGTTCTGTCGTATACATCAACAGTGAATGTTTCGTCCATCACTAAATCCAAAATAGATTCTGCCATGCTAGGAGCTATACTTTCCCAGCTTAGGTTAATAGACATTATATTTGACCTAATTCGATTCCTACGCAACACACCAGTCGCAAAAAGGCGGATGCCCTCGTTATCCAAATCTGAAAACTGATATTCTGGTGTATTGGTTGTAAATGGCAACATAGTTCCTTTTACAAGAATCTTGCGCTTTTCATCGTCAAAATCTTTTGTAATTCCTCTGATATCTTCCATTTAACTTCCACCTTTCTTGAATAATCGTTTTCCAGTTTTAGCTTGATGTTCTTCATCCGCCTTTGACATTTGACTTTGTACAACTTTTTTATCAAGTACGATATTATTTGTTGTATAAACATCTGGTGTTTTAAATCCTCCAATCATCTTGAATGCCTCATATACCGCACGGAATACACCGCTCTCAATACCAGACACAATTTGATCGTTGTTAGCAACCGCTGGACGTCCGCCCATTGTACCAACCATTTCAACACCAGCTTCACGCGCAATGAACATTTGCCCTACATTAGGGAAACCACCGTTTGCATACATTTCAAAGCCAATTCTACTCTTGCCAACTTGAATCCCATTCCTTGTGAGTTCTGGAGTAACATATAGCTTTGTTTTTCTGCTTTCGGTTAATTTACTAAGTGCATTCGAAGCGCTAGACGTATCAGCAGTAACAGTTATTTTGGGGTTTGCTTTATCTGCCTGTTTGCTTACCTTGTCAATTGTTTTCTTCGTTGCTTCGGTAGTCTTTCCATACTTATCACTTAATTCATCAGCCATTTTTTCTACATAATTAGAACCAGATTTTGTTCCATATTCATTACTATCTTGTAATTTTTTCTTGTATGATTTTCCATCTTTGCTATCAACATCGATGCCGTATTTATCCAACAAAATCAATAATTGTTGATATTGCTGTGATTTCAAAGTCTGCACTTCTTGATTGTTTTTTCTTAGATTCGCTTGTTCATTAACAATCTGGCGAAGCTGTTTTTCAGTAATATCAATTCCAAGTTTTTGAAATGATGCTTTCAATCTTTCGTATTGCTGATTCTTAATCGTTTCTATATCAGTTCCATTATCCACATAATTGTTGTACGAATCTTGAAGTTGTCTTTTTTCTTCTGCTGACATTTCAACGCCATAACTTGTCAAATCTTTCATCATTGATTCAAAAGATTGTCCATGCGCAGATGCTTTTTCTATACAACTCTGAATGATGTAGTCACGAGATATGGTAGCTTGCAGTAATTCCTCATCCGTCATTGTTTTTACACCGCTAGTATGATTTGCGAGCTGTGAATCATAACTCATAAGCGCTTCTCCAAGTGAAGCGTAAGAAGCGGTGAGTTCTCCATGATTCCCCTTAGCAGTATCCATAACTAAAGATAATTCAGCTTGAGCGATTGCCTGTTGTTCTAACGTTCCATTCGTTTCTTGTATTTGCAGACCAAGTTCGCCCATTTGATGTTTGTTGTTTGCTAGATTAAATGTAGAAGTGTTTAAAGCTTCGTTTGCATTCAGCAAGTTGGTTCTTAATTCTGCTGTTCGATAAGACGCTTCTTGATAAGTCATACCAGGATTTGCTTTTATAAGCCTGTCAACTTCGTCATTAAACATTTTTTGTGCTTCTGTTTGTTTTCTTACTGCTTCTGCATTTTGCTTCTTTAGCTCTTTTTCTTGTTTCAATGCTTCAACATATTGTTCTTCATAAACTTGAAGTTTCAACAACTCTTTCATCTTGTCGATGTTTTGTTGTATTGCTTCTGGAGTTTTAAGCCAAATTACATAACCATCTTCTGTAATAGAAGCCGAATCGGCGCAAACTTCATTCAACTTATCAACGAGGAGTTTTGCCTCTCCAATATTTTCTACATAACCGTTTTTTCCTCCAGTTAAATCAACTAATTTTTTTAGATAATTTTCAGTGGCGGAGTACTCAACACTAGCGTCAGCAAGTGATTCCTTTGTTTTCTTTCCAAGGTCTACGATTTCGCGCTTGCTTTCATTTGTTTTTTTCGTTAAATCTGCTATTTCTTTCGCTAACTCTTTCGTTCTGTTAGCTCCATCGTCGGCAGTTGCTTGATATAAAACGATACCAGTAATTAGAAGTCCTATTCCAACGGCCACCGCCACTAAAGGATTTGTAGCTAGCCAACTAAGAGCAGTTCCTAATCCAGAAGTTATTTTACCAGCAAGCACACCAGCTTTTGTTCCAGTGTCTTTCATTGTTTCTCCAAACACATTCATCGAAACAGCACCAGTAGTAAATACTTTTTTCAAAACATTATTTGCACTTGTAAATGATGTTTTTAATTTTGATAGTACTCCATTTCCATCCGCAAATGCTATCCATAACTTTCTTAACGTACTGCTATGTTCAAGCGCTAATGTGCCTAAAGCCTTTAGCACTTTATGAGTTCCTGTCATCATACTCGTTAGTTCTACGAATTTTGCTATTTTGATAGTTGCAAACATAGCTGTAAATGCACTTCCAAGCAAAATAACCATTGCTTTGTTTTCTGCTAATCCGTTCATTAAATTAGCGAATGTTTTTAATGTATCTCCTACACCTTTCATAACAACACCAACGAGCCATCCAACTGTAGGGGCTATGTTGTTTTTAAGCCATGTTATTAAAGGTTTGACGAAGTTATCGTTCACACTGTTTGCAAGTTTTAAGAAAGCAGTTCCCAAATCCCAAATGGATTCAAACAAATACTTTCCTCCGTTATCCCACACAGAACGCCAAAATGTAGTGATTGTCGATGTGACAAGTGCTCCAGTGTCTAGCAATCCGAAAAACAAATCGGTTGCTTGTTGAAAAAATGGTCTCCATTTATCTCCAACAACATCGAAGACACCACCAAATATGTGCGCTATATCTTCTTTTGATTCGAAGATACTCGCAATTACAGAGCCCCCATATTTAATCCAACTTAATTGGAAAGGCTCAAATATATTGATATCTAAAAATCTACCAATTGTATCAGCCCAACCTAGAAGTTGCTCTTTGATTTCAGTTGCTTTCATTCGTATGTTTCCAAACAAATAATCATAGTCCTTTAATGCTTGCAGTAATCTAGGGTCTACAGAAAGACCTCCGCCAGACGAACCACTTCCGCTATCTGCGTTACTTGTAGGCTTTTGAATAACGTTCAATTTATCAAAAGAAGCCAGTTGACCTATTGCCTCTTTCAATTTCTTGTTCGTATCGCCTAATCCGTTATTAACGTCTCCTACACCATCAGAAATACCGCCCATAGAATCTTCCATTTGGTCTAAGATAGTTCCTGTTGATCCAGATGAATCTGGTATCTCGTATCCTAAGAATAGAGCAAACGTTCTAATCAATTCTTTAATAGCCATTACAAATCCGTTGATGTAAGGAAGGACAGAACCAAGGACTCCATAGAATACAGAGCCTATCCATCTACCGACTTCTGAAATTTGTTGTTGCAATACACGTAACTGATTTGCCGGTTGTTCTCATTTATGTTAACTCTATGTCACCATAGAGATCAGACTATATCATGATGCTTTTTCAAGCACCCCTCGCACTTCCAACGGAGCTAATTTCCGTTGTACTCCCTTTTGGGATAGTCGTTGCACCTTCCTCTAATAAGAGGCTTGGCACAGGATTGTCTTATTTTCTTAACCAATAATATCCATATCTTTTTTTATTTTTTCCAAGAACAGAGTAAATAGTTTTATAAGCCCCTTTCCGTAGGTTGAGCGCCCTTTCTGCTGATGCACAACTAGGAAATTCATTTATAATATTTTTTTCTTCATCTAATTGATAGATTTCTGTTCTTTTGATTTCACAAGAAACGCTTTTATGTTCATCTGTATAGCTCCACAAATAACCATTAGCTGTTTTATAGATTCCGCTTAAGCATCCTAAAATACTTGTTCGGCTTGTTTCTGTAACTACAGATGCATCAGTAACAGACTTATACACAGCAATCATTTTGCCATCTAACGAAAACTGAAATACTGGTTTCATTTTACAAGATTTAGGTTTGCAATATGGTTCGACTGTGTCTAGTTTTTCAAAAGAAAATATTTTGTCTTTACATCGTTTTACTTTTCCATTACAGCAATCCCTAACTCCCTCTCGTAAATAAAAAGAATTCGACCAACGTTCTACTTGTTTCGAACTATCAAATTGTCTAATATATTTACCATTTAAAGAGTACATATATACTTTTCTTGTGTTCCACGCCCCTTGTTGAGACCTTCCTCCACGAAGAATGTTATATCCTTTTGGTTTTAATGAATTGTATTTTTCGATGTAAAGTCTTTCTTTTTCGTCTGCATCTATTTGATTGGTTGAAACAGCAATTATTCTAAATTCAAAATTATTAACTCCATATTTTTTTATAGCTCTGTCAACCATACTGTTTCTTCCGTTGTTTCTGCCATAAATATGTTGCTTCATTCTCTCACTATAATTTACTGTTTGACCTATATATCTCTTGCGATTTATTTTATTCTCTATTAGGTATATAACGATTTCATCTTTCATATATTCCTTTCTTATTGGTTAAATAAGGTTTCCCCTGTTAGCAGTAACATAGTTACCACACCGCTTTTGCATGCGTTCACGAGGTTATTCGATACACCTCTCGGTGTAAAGCCACTGTTATGTTAATGGTTCTAGCAAAATCTCCCATCGCCGCAGAACGTGCCATCTGTTGTTGCAGTGTAAGGATAATCAATAAACGTTTTTCAATCTCATTCATTTGACCTATTTTACGGTCGTTAAGACCAATTTCAGTCATTGTTTGTTGTAATACTCCCTGTGTGATATCGTAACCGCTTGTAGAACGTATTGGACGCACTTGCTTGCTCAACGCTGCTTGAAACTTCGTAGACGCTTGTTCAATTGATGTGTTGTACAACGAAGAAAAGTCAAGCGCCATCTTTGTAACTCTTTCAGATAGCATATAAGACATTTCATCACTTAATCCACCAAGTGAGCCAAGCATATTTTTGAAAGTCGCTTGCATTTTCATCATATCCGGCATTGCCATACCAAACATTTCAGACATTTGCGTTTGGAACTTCATAGCCTCTCCGCGCATATTCCCCATTGCTCGTGAGAAGTAGTTTTCAATCTCTGTGAAGTCTACCGCCTTACCGATTATCTCTCCAACACCTCTAAAAATTTGTTTAGACATATTGTAAAAATAAATTAGATTCCCAACAGTAAACATTTGGTTGATTCTTGAATGAGTTTTTTGTGCCTCATTACCTAGATTTTTTGTTTCCTTTGTTGCAGACTTCATGTTTTCATTAAAGCCTTGCATTTTATTCGAGATATTGTTTAATTTGTTGATTTCTGATGCACATTCTTTTAAATGTACAAGAAACGGTCCAATTTGTTCATCGATTGTTCTAAATATACGCCCAACCTTAGAAGCATCTAGCGTTTCCAGTGATTTCATGATTGAAGGTATTTCTTTCATCTTTTCGATACCAGAGATATCGAAACTCAATTTACCGCTCATAAAATTTCTCAAAGCGCTTGATATTTCTTGTATCTTAGTGAAGTCAGCAGAACGCAATTTTGCTTCAAGTTGACTTATGCTCATTACCATAGCATCTAATTGAGCATCCATTTTTGAAAAATCAGTATTGTTTATTTTTTGAAATCCATTAGCTAATTTGTTAATGGTTTCTCCAATTGCCATAACACCTTTTAAACCACTTTCCAAACGAGAAAGCAGCGCTTCCACTTGTTTAAGCTCACTTGCTAAGTTTCCAAATTCTGCATCAAGTTGTAAACCGACTTGTGTATCATAATCAGACATTTCTTCCACCTCGCTTTCTTATATAAAAAAAGCAACCTAGTACATAGATTGCATTAAATCAATAAACGCTTGTTCCCTATCTTCTTCTTTGATAGGGGCTTTTGCATTAGCTACTTTAGAATCCTTATTCCCTTCTTGCATTGAATACGGTTTTTCTGGATAAGGCATAATCTTTGTTTTCTTGTCTCTAAACAATTCAGAAGCAATAGACTTCAAAGCTATATAGTTGTATTGACCGTTAAGCCACGCTTGATGGTCTACACGCTTGTTATAAGCACGAATCATCATTCTAACAACTTCTTCATCCTCTTCCCAAAATTGTTCAACAGAAAGCCCACATTCGAGCGCTAGAGGAAGATAATACTCCCAACAAAATTCTTTATAAGATTTGTAGTCTAGGACAGATTCTTTTTCTTCGTTTCTTTCTTCTCTTTTTTCACTGGTTCTTGAGGCTGATTGTGACCGTTCAGTCTCTCCAGTACCGTAAAAACTTTATCGCTAACCTCATTGAATGTTGCCATTGCTTCTTCGAATCCCATTTTCTCCTCAATGTCGTATTCAATTTCTTCCCATTTTTCCTTTGTAATATCTTTAAACTTAGGATTTGCATGAAGAAGAATGTACATTAACTCAACAGAATCAAAGCCTTTTTGATACTTCATAGTTTTCATTAAGAATGGAGCGATCTGAGAAAGAAGTTCTTTACGACGTGCTTTTTTCTCTTCGTCATTAAGTTCTTTGTTTTCTTCAATGCTCATATATTCCATCGAAGCGATCATTGCTTCTGGGTCATCTCCAAGCATTTCTTCTTGATTTTTTTGTTGTATTGCTTCAATCTCAACTTTAGCTTTGTTAGACAAGCGGAATTCAAGTTCCATGTCTCCATATTTATAATTAAATAAATTCATTTTATTTCCTCCGTTTTTTATATAAGAAAGTCACACCCCAATTAGAGGTGTGACAAATGTACTACTTAGAAACCGTTCTTGCTTTAGGTTCTGCATCTTCTATAGGAGCAGAAAACGATTTTACAATAGTAGGTGGCACTGTAACATGGATTGTAGTAGTCCATGATGCGAAGCCTTCTAAAACACTTGTAATTTCAATAATTGTTGAACCCTCTTTAACTCCAGTAACAGTCAATTTGTTATCAGCTATAGTTGCGGTTGCAATAGCTGTATCACATGATTTAACTGTGGCATTTGCACCTACTTCTGATAAAGAAATTGTTGTTACATAAGTACCAGTTGTTTCGTTAAGTTCTACCATTGAAGGAACAGGGCTTACGAACTTAACCGTTCTAACTAACAACGGCAAACAGTTATCAATGTATTCTGGCTTACTTACTGGTGTGATTTTGACTGTACCTTGCCATGCAGCGTCCATTTCTGCATCTGATGGAGTATAAGTAATTGTCCCATTGTATTTGTAACCAACGTGTTCTCCGGTCTTTGCAATTAAAGGTAAAGTCTTTCCGTTTAACTTTTCAAGGATGCGTAATACATCTCGGTGTAAATATATGTCAGCTTCGGAAGATTCCAACGAAGTAACTCCATTCACTTTGGTAATTGTATCGCTACATGCAACCTTAATTTCTACTTCGTTGGTCGTTTGTTTGATGAAAGGGACTTTGATAAGTGGTAAAAGCAATTTGTATTTAGCCAATGCCTCATCTAGTCCATAAAGACCAGAACCACTACCAATCGTAGCTCTTTCTTCTGGTGTGTTGTTATAGATTGCCATAATTTAATTTCTCCTTTATTTTAATATAAGTAATTTCGCATATCATTTTGATTAGCGATAAAATGCATAGTAATTCTGTAGATATCACTATCTACATTAGGTGTAGGTTTGCATAGCGTTCTTTTCATTCCGTACATGTTAGAACACACCTCGTCACATAGATCTCGTATTTCTCTTGCGATAGTTCTTCGTGAATAAGTTTTTGTTCCTACAGTCTTTGACTTAGCGTAAATATCTATAACGATATCTACAGCAGATATAGAAGTGACACGCATGTTATCTATCGATAATAATCGGTTGTCATTTTCTTCGACAACAACTTTAGGAAAAATATCTCCTTCATTTGTTGTATTTACATCTGGGGAATACTTGCTATTTTGAGGCACATATTCTTTAAGTGTTTTAAATACTTTGTCATAACAAAATGAGTTCACGAAACACCACCTCCAATCAATGTATTCATTACATCATGAAAAATACGGATGCTCTCTCCTCCGTAATAATAGTCAATAATAGCGTTATATAAGAAAGAGTGAGCTTCCATACCTTGTGTCCAGTGTAATTCTCCATCGTCTCCAAAGAAGAACCATCCTTGTTCTCCGTGACCGTTTGAGTCATATTGATAGCTTCCGCTATCTGGATGTGTTCCAGCTCCAACGATGCCTGTTCCGTATTCGATGAATCCAGCATATCTACAAATGTTTACAAGAGTTCCTTTAGCTATGTTGGTTACCCAGCTATTTTCTAACTGATGCGTCAATACATACCATTCAGAATTACCAGTTGTATTAGCAATGTTTTCGTTGGCTCTTTCTTTGATCCAAATTAGAGATTGTTCTACAAACCTTTTTTTTACTGTAGGCATATTCTGTGCCATATACCCAAGGTACTTACGCATTTGGATGATTCCGTTAACTGTAAATGGAAATACCTTTATCATATGAGTCGTCATAAGTTATGACCTTTCATTAGGCAATCGTTCAAAGTAAACAATCATCTTTATGTTCTGACAAAGGATGCGATCAACCCTATAATTTGCTTGATCTCCATTCACGCTTTCTCCACTTGGAGTCCTGCCGTATAAATATGCTCTGTCTTCTTCATGTATCTTTCCAAACCAATCATCCATATTAAGCATGCATTTTACAATGTTCTTGAATCGTTCTCCATACATTTGCATTTCTGCACTTCCACTCAATGTATTGAGATTTGCTCCAAAACAGTAAGGTTTATCGTATGTGAAAATGATATTGTCGTCGTCATCAGTATCTTTTTTTAGGAATGGAGCTATCCACGCTTCTTTTATAATGCTCATTTAGGATAACCTACCCTTGGGATTATTTCTCCAGCAAGTGCGGTTGATATTTCAACGCCATCTAAAGTAAACTGATAACCATTTTCTGAATACTGCTTGATTCCTCCGACTGCTCCTAATTTTAGTATGCGGTCTAAAGACTCAAAGCAAGCTCTTTTAACCCAATTGCGAACCAGAGGAGTGAAAACAACATCATCTACATTAGAAAGTCTTATGTATTGAAATACTGCAAATTCCACTGTTTCTACGATGCTTTTTTCGTCAGTAACGCTTGGATATTTTTCTTTGAGTCTAACAATCAAATCTTTAAATTCAGTTTTGATAATCTCTTCCATACGATAACTCCCTTCTGTTATTTTTTAGATGTTTCCGCTTTAGCCTTAGCTTCCGCTTCTGTCTTTGCTTTAGCTTCTGCTTCTAATTTGGCTTTTGCCTCTTCCTCTGCCTTGATTTTGGCTTCTGCTTCTGCCTTTGCTTTCGAATCGTCAAACACTGGTGCACTCATCAGTGTTACAGATGCCTGTGAAACAGCTTTTTTTACCAATTTAACAGCTTCGCGTTCGTCAGCAAAATAAAAGATACCGTATTTGCGTGAGTACATTGTATTCAAACGTTTGTTTTCGTCTGTACGTTCTTGCACGATTTCAGTACCTTTTTTATTTAGATATTTAACAGCTTTCTTTGTTGCTAAAATGATTTCGCCTTCTGTTGCAATTTTAGAGATGTATAAATTAACACCAGCAACAGTACCAATATACCCTTGACGAACAAATGCTTCAACATACTTCAAATCATCTTTTAAACTTTTACGTAGTTCTGCCACATCTTTTTTATGACACAATGCAAATACAGGAGCAACATCGTTCTCTGTGTCAAATAATGTAACTCCATCTACAAAAGCATCGAATCCAAATGCATCTACTTCTACTTTAAGCGTTGCTTTTTGAAATTCTGCCATACATTTTGCATTTGCTGTGTTGAACATATCTACAGTCATGTGATCCAATCCATCTTTAATGATGTTTGGGTCTTTCATCAACTCTTCATCATACCAAGGGAATCGATTCTGTAACATTTCAATAGTATGATCTTCTGATGTCATACTTACTTCAATGTTCTTAGTGTTTCCTTCTCCCATTTTCAATGTTTCAGTACCATTAGTTGCCTTATATGTATGTGCTGTAACTTTCACTCCAGCAGTTCCAACTAATGAATTGTCTACAGTACAAAACTGCATCAAATCTAATTTACTATTGTATTGATCCTCGAATTTAACGCTCAATACAAAATTATCATAACCGCTGTGATTATGATTTAATACTACATCCGCCATTTAAAATACCTCCCTTATCCAAGCATTTGTTTTTTAATTTCTTCTGCTTGTTCTGGATTCTCTTCAATCGCTTTTTGCAATTGTGTGATATCCATTTCTTTTACATTTACTGTTTTTGGTAATACATCAGAATTGCTACCGTTACCATCTGGTCTAACAGTTTGTTCAATTTTTAAAGCATCCAATTGTTTGCTAAGACCACTTGTAGCTTCCATTACTGCCTTTGATATAGCTAGAGCTAATTCTTCTGTATTACCGTCTACAGCATGTGCGACAATACTTTCTATTGCCTTTTCTGAAAGACCGCTTTTCGCAAGATTGTTATTCATCTTCAATGTTTTGTTTTCTTTTTCAATGTTTGCCAGTCTTTCTTCTTTTTCTTGCATTTCTAAAGTGCGTTTCTCGTCCTCTGACATGCGTTCTTTAAGCTTTTTGTTAAGCTCCGAAACTTTTTTGTCAAATAACTTCTTTAAAATCGTTTCCTCACTTGGATCAGCTTTATCTACAGCATCCTGCGTTACTACGACTTCTTCTGCTTCTGTGTTTACTACTTCTTCTGCCATTTTCGTTTCTCCTTGTGTTTTTGATATGCTTCTCTGCACTGTGTGATATTTGTAACGCCCTGTTCTCTAGGGCATAATAAAAGCACCCATTATTCTTGGATGCTGTTTATTTAGGGTTTTTGTTTGATTCTTTTTCATTCTCTATGCCACTACCGTTATCTATTTCTGTATCATCATTTGTTTTTGAAATTGCAGCTGCTTCTTTTAGAGAATTTTCCTTTGCTTTTTTATCAGCGTCTTCCCATGCCTTCGCATCCTCATGCGAATTAGGAGATATACCAACATAGTTTAAAGCTATTTCTTTTGGTACGTTCATTGTGTATAGGTTTTGCAATGACTGTGTCTTAACCAGTAGGTTATCGTTTCTATTTCTGTTGAAATTGATTTCAATATCCGAAATTTCGATATTTTTTATAGGGCAAAAAGGATGTTTTTTGCATATTGCCAAACATTTTCTCGCCATATCTCTTTCTGATTCCTTTAAACATATTTCATCTTGAGATGCCACAATATCTGCGCTAGCCCATCCTCCACCTAAGCTTCTTGCTTCTCCTGTATCGCCACCGCTTGTTGACTGCGTTGTCGCTTGTGGAACACCAACTACGTTATAAGCAACTTTAACCATAGTTTCATATTTCGTATTAACATCGGCGTGGTTTAATGCATTAACAAGATACTTTGCATCTGCTGGTCGTGATGGATCAACAGACTTCAACTCCATTGCCATATTTTTATAAACTTCTTCCATCACTTGTTTTGTAATTGATTGGTTATAAACTAATAGAATACTATTCACATAATCGATAATGTTATCGATAGAGTTAGATGTTATTGCATTCGTTGAATCAAGAATTGGTTCAACGACTTCAACAATCCCAATTCTAGCTTTGTTTATTTTCCATTCATTGAACGGAACAATTCCCATGTAATGCCTGTTTTTTCCAACATAATCAAAACTAGCAACATTAGGAAACGTTCCAAATGCTTTCAGCTTGTAAGAATACAAACTATCATAAATCATGATTTCGTGCTCTTCGATATCTGGGTTATCTCCATCAATAGTAGTAATAATTCCACCGAATAGCATTTCATGGGTATAATTTGAAGAATACACGATGAACGAGCGCCTATAATCTAAGTTAAATATCTCGAAAGGAGCTTTTTTTGATACATCTAGCGTAGAATATGATGGTTTTGGCAAAATAAAACGATTTCCAACACCGCAAATATAAACATCTTGCGCTATTTCTACGTTTTTCATAGCTTTTTCTTGTTCTTTCATATATAAAGAAAAAACAGTTAATTCATCTGTACAATCATCACTATCTGAACATGAGTATTTTGTATCATTGCCGTACATATATCCTTTTTTAAATTCGACCATATAATAAGGGTGTCTTTCGTCAACTATATTGTTTTCCTTATCTGGATTTTGCTTTCTAACCTTACGTTGAATATTAGAATATCCTTTATAAACATTGTATAGATGTTCATAATCTCCAACGTTCGTTGATAAAATGCGAAATATTTTTGGTAGGTATTTCTTGATTATATCTTCATTTACATTCTCTTTCGAAACAGGGATTTCAAGAGGTATGCGTCCCTTCATTACTTTTTTTGGATATATTGTTTCTCCATAACATCTAGAAGGATCTGGATTCCCTGTATCAACTCTATCATATACAGAGTTATCAACAGATTTAGATATTTTTTCTTCCATTATTTTACCGCCTTTCTATATAACTCCTCTTTCGAATGTTCCTATTTTTGGGAAAGCAAAAACAACGTCGATAAATTGCATAGCATAAATTACTAAAGCATCTATTCCATCGTCATATTTGTTTGGGTAGTTAAAAGAGTATGCGGTTATTTCCTCAATAGCTTGTCCAAAATCAGTATTCAACGAATACATTCCTTTCGGAGGAAATACTACATAATTTCTAACATCCGATTGATGATCTTTTATACGCTGTTCTTTGTTCTGGGAAGAATATTTCTCAATGATCGTACAAAAAAGATACCCTCGAGCCTTAAGCCTAGTATCCAACACTTCTTTCAAACTGGTATCTGTGTTATTCTCTACAACAAGGATATTTATTCTATGTTGAATAATCTTATCTACTATCACATCGTATAATTCTTTCATAGCCTTTTTTTGATACAAGAAATCAACCAAATAATGTTTTTCTTCAATCTTGTAGCAAATAGGCATCGATACAAAGTTTTTCCCTTTTCTCGCTGGATCTAGCGAAGCGTATCGAGATTGTGCTTCATCAAAACTTGGTGCTTTTTCATATGTTAACAACACATTGTAATTGAACTCTAATCCATCTGGAGCAATTGGATCTTGTTGGTATACCGCCATCCATAAAAATCTAGTTAATCCTGCTTTTATCTCTAATAAATACGATGTAGAATACCTCAATGGACATGTTGATTTATTATTCCTATCAAGTGCTGGAATCCTAATAAAACAACCACTACGATCCTTAGTGATTTCAGCCCATTCACAATCGTTCTCTTTCGTAAGACCTTTTTCTCTGGCTTTATCATACATAACGTTTAATAAATCTGTATCAGCCCACATAGTACCTAATAGTAATGTTTTTTGTTTATCATCATCAGCACGTGAAGACCAATCAGAATAATATCTCTCTACTAAATCTTTATGTAATTGAATACTATTGCACTCTACTTGACCTTTCAACAAATCATCGATTACAACTAGTTGCCCACGCTTGCCATTTGCCTGTCCTTCTCTCGTAAAAGAAAATAGATTGTATTCATCTTCACAATCACATAAGCAGAATGAATATTTATCATTTTGTCTAAATATTTTGTCTCCTTCTTTATCCATGTAGCTAGGAAAAATTTCTCTATATGCTTGTGAGTTGATTATAGACTTCGTTTGACGTGTTGTAATTTTTGCCAAGTCATCTGAATATGTAATTCGCAGTACTTGTTTGTTTGGATTATTCCCAACGTAATTCGCTATAAATAAATTACCAAAATATGATTTTCCTAATCCTGGCATACAAGATACACGCATTAAATTCATAATAGGAGATATTGAAAATTCGTTAGAATAAGAAAAAACACATTCCATTGTAGAAAGTGTCTTAGTCCAAACTTTTTTTCTTTTGTATTGCTCCATGTACAAAGCAAAATTCTTTAATATTCTTCTTGAAGATAAAGCAAAGAACAATTTATGCAATTCATATATATCATTCGCTAAAGCTTTGCTTTTTGTATCGGAAATAGCACCCCTTAGTTTTGGCAACACTTCTTGATCTATCAATTCACATATACGATATTGTTGTTTAACATCGTTTAGTTCATCGGCATAATCATATTGTTGAATCATAGCATGGTACATCAGTTGCGCAACCTTATAGAGTTTCCTTATGTCGCTATAATTACAAGTTCGTAAAGCATCCCTACTAAGTCGTACTGCTTTAGATAAATCCACCATAGCTATTTATCTACCTTTCAAGTATTCATGTTTGTGCCAATGTTGATATTCAACACAACTTGAACTCATTTTACAAAACTTGGCATGTGGACACTCGCCTTTTTTTCCAGCCTTACATGGTGCTGGTTTAATATTCGTACGTTCCATTTTCATTCACATCTTCATCGTTAATCTCGATTCCGCCAGCAAGTGTTTCTTCGATTTTTATTTCAAGAATAGTTGCCTTCGGCTTTTGAAGAAGTCCGATGATTTCCTTTACTGTGATGATGTCGCCAACTTTAAGCTGCACTGGCGTAAACGCTCGAACATAAAGAAATCCTGTCATGTTCTTTTGTGTAATTCCCCTGTTGACATCCATAGCCCTAAATTGCTGATACTTCCCAGATTTGTTTTCTCCAGTAAGAATTTCGACGTCTCTTGATGGATCATTCTTGTATTCGTTGTTTTTATGTACAACGATTCTTGTTCCTTTTCTAATCATTTTCCTTTACCTCCGTAGATTTTATATTTTCGATACTTCCAAAATTAACAGGATGAATTTTCCCTTCTATAGCATCTTTTAAAAGATTTGACACTTTGATGACGGTATCTTCAAACACTCTGTTTCCTCTTATAGGAACAACAAGTTCTTTATCATCGTCGTTTAAATGTATGATAGGCATAATCATTTTCCTTTCGTTTGGGTATAAAAAAAGCGACCTCGTAGGGTCGCAATATTCAGTTTTAAGTATTCCTTTTTGTATCTTTGATAAAAGCTATAACCACAATCACAACAGCAGTGGCAATACTTATGGCTATAGAATGTACATAATAATTTCCATTTGCAATCCCCATAAATATGATATAAGACCAAACAAAGTTATACATCGCCGCAAGGACTGCTGAAACAATAATTCTTTTGGCGTTATTATCATCTCCTAGCCCATATGCTATGCTCATAACAAACACTAACGAGAATATAATCATGCTTGGAGTAATTGCCATAAACATCAATTTAAACAAATCCAATTCCATAAATAAACTTCTATCACTAACATAAACCAAAGTTCCACCAGATAATAATAAACACGCAACAACCACAACTGTACATGCAATTGTAAAATTATCTTCCAAGAACTTTTCTAGCAATTTATCCAAATTAAACCCCACCTTTCAATGGTTTAATTCTACATTAAAAGTGAATCACAATCAAGGCGGTAATATTGTGAAGCGTTTTTGCATTTTGTAGACTGTCGTTGGAAAGGAGGAAAGTTCATGTCTACCACATCAGCAGTGTGCTGAAACCATAAGGATAAAATAAAAGCACCACATGGGTGCTAACATTTGAAATCCTCATTTAAATGTAAATCTTCGATAATTTTGTTTATTTGAACAACAAATCCATTTTTTACTTCCGGATTTGATTGATAATCATTTATCTTTAATTTCAAGCAATCAAGAGGATTTACTATTTCTCCTGTAACATCATATTTGAGTTGCGTAATAAGAACAAAATATAAACCTAGTGGATAATACTGACTTATTGTTTTTCTTGTATCTTCATCAGTAAAATTATATTGTTGCCATTCAGCAAGAATTTTTACAGCATCCCTCGATCCGCATTTATATACGCCAAGTATAATTTTACTAATAATATCATCTCCATTATTATTTTGCATATCGTCAATTTTATTTTTTTCAAACAGCAAATTCATGATATCTCCTAAAGTATCAAAAGTTTTGTCAAACATAAAGCTTTTTTGATTCTTTCTTAATTCAAACTCTAAATTTTTCTTGTTTTGAACATAGGAAATCCTTAAACCTACAATCGTTACTAAACTTGTTATTACAATAGAAATGATTGATAACATCTCAGAACTTGTCATTCTTCTTCCCTCTACTTTCATGTAATAATTTTAGCAAAGAAATGGTTTTATGTAAATAATATACGAAATGGCATAAAAAATGAGCGACTTAGTTTTAAGCCACTCATATCTTACGCGCACATTGTAACACACTTTGTCAAGTTGTGCAACCAAGTTTATTGAAAAAACAACCAAATTTTACTCTTTTTCATAAGATTTTAATGCTCTTGGGTTTTGTAGTTAATCAATGGAATAATCAATTTAAGCCTCGTATATGAAGGATATGATACCATTTTGAATTTTTTCTTCGTGTGGAATGGTGGGGTAACTAAGGGGGTGTAACTTTCATGAAAATAGGGGTGGGGTGTGTTAAAAGCCTATATATAAAGGGTTTTAGATGTATAATAAACGAACGTTTAATATACACATGCTTATTTATTGCCTTGTTTTAATGCTATGATCTACTACATGACACTACATATATAAACAAATGTTATATAAAGAAAGCAAACTGTTCTTATCCCTCATGCTCTTTGCCTTCCCTTTCTTTGTTATTATATATACTATATATATTTAAAAGACTATATAATACACAAAGTATTAAGTATTAACATATGTATATATAGAGTATTATATATACTATAATTATATATATACGTTAGACAGTACACCACGACACCCCACGACCTAGTACCTACAATACATAATACATACACATGCTTATATATGATATATACATATAATAACTACATACTACCTGCCTATATACAAGCGCCATATATAAACGCTACATATATACAGCACGCATATAATATACATGATCCTAATACCTACTAGCCCTATATACGCTAACATATTTATTAACCCTTATTTAAAGCCACCTATACGACTACGTACCTATCACATAAGTATATCTATACCAAACATATAAAAATCTCTTAAAACGAATAAAAACGCTAATTAACAATATATATTTATTATAAGTAATTAGAATAAATAGAAAAACATAAATACATAAAAGATATATATGAATAAGTATATACAATATAGACCCTTGCTACATACCAGATCAACGCAAAAGAAAAGCTAGACCCTTTATAAGCCTAGCTCTTATCTACCACCTAGAAGCCCTTTAAACAAACCTAAGATGCCACCTACAATAGATGCCAATATACGAATAATAAACATTACTTAACACCTCCCCATTGTACACCTTCAACGATTTCTTTTATGCTTTCGTCTTCTTTAATGTCTTCGCTTGAATAATCTTCTTGTCCTACCTCTTCATCATCTTCCCAAGTTGATAAAGTAACGCCTAGTTTATTATCTCTTGTAATGATTCCTTTTCTTTCTTCGAACTCCTTCAAAGCTTCTTCATAAGATTCTGTGGAGAACTCTTCATCATATCCACTTATTGCGGTAGTTCCATCAGATTGCCAAATGCCTCCACAATTGATTAAACTATAGAAACTTACTGTATACGTCTTCATTTTTCTTTCCTCCTGTACATTCATTGTACGCTAAGCACTGCGTAATTTAATACCCATATAAGCACATTCATTTATTACATATATCATATCACTTTTTCAATTGCTGGAACAACCCTTTTATTACTATTGCTAACGCTTCACCTACTTCATGATTATTCAAAGCATTACCGATGCTTCCAGCATTCCAAAAACTATCTGTAAAATCGCTTAAATCTCCACTTACGCCATGATTGATAATGGCGAAGAAACCACCGTTTATATATCTTCCAATTATCATTATGAAGTTAAAACCGTTGCAATCAATTGACAGTTCATAACAATTGCCGCAATCTCTAGCATAATTAACTTTTGCTTTCATTTCTTTTCTCTCCTCTAACTAATAGTGATTGATCTGTATTGGCTTTGATAACTTCTAAAATCATTTCCCATAAATTGCTATTGCTTCCACAGTCAATGTGTAACCCATCTCCGAAGGCTTCATTCGTTAATGAATAGCATTCATCGTAATAGCCTGTTTTTTTGTCCGATTCCAAACACCCACCGAGCCTTTCAACGTATCCATAAAACATTATGAAGTGTGGATAATATTCTATTCCGTTGTATTGCAATGATTGATAATCTTTTATAATGATATCCAAACAATCGTGAGACCCCTCACACCCTTCTTCTAAATTGATTACAACTTCGTTCCTTAAAGCTTTCTCTAGTACTCCTTTATAATAATCATGTAAAATATCCTTCATAATCTTTTTCTCCTCTAGTACTCTACACGCACTATTTCTTTCTCACTGTCTAAATCGTAAACTACGAAGTATGTATCATTCATAAATGTATCGTCTTTATAGCACATCAATTGAGCATGTACGACATATTCACAAATGCCATGTTGTTCTGCATATAGTAACGCTTGTTGCTCATGATCTTTGTTCTTAACTGGCATGATCTTGTCTCCTTAGGCTAAACAAACAAGACTTTCTTTTCTTAATACCCTTGTTAATGTTTTATTGCTTTCAACACATAATATTTTTAGTTTTAAAGATTTACCGCTTTTTGTTTCCTCGATATTCAAAATCTTTTCTTTATAACCATAGTTCCACAACATTATATTGTTAACTTTTAATTGACTCGCTTTTATGCTTTGGCGGTCGCCGTATACTCCTTGCAACTTCATTTCTTTTCCCATCCTTTCATCTTTTTCATAACTTCAAGCCCTTTTTTATATAACTCAATTTTTGCAAGCGTATGTGCTTTTTTGCTCTTAGAATATCTTTTGATATATTTTTTACATTCTCTTGGACTTGAGCCACCCCACATGACACACTTTTTCAATATTTTTCTTTCTTCTTCGTTTTCAAACTTAAACGCTTTTAATGTTTCAGTTCTTACATCAAACATACCAATGCCGTTTTTGTTATAAAGTTGACATAAAGGAATATATCCGTCTATAAATTCAATATTCCAGATAACATAATCACTTGGTATAGATTCCACTATTTCAAACTCGTGATTTCCTTCTATAATTGTTTTCATATTTTATCCTCCTTGCCATTCTTGGCAGTGTATTATATAATTCTTGTAGGCGGTTGGCTTTGTGGTGAGGCTAACGCCCTTTTTTAATACTTGTTATCAACCTAGATAATGCATTGATAAGTAAACGCAATTCTTTAATAAACCTAATCACGTTACCACCTCCTTGTGTAAATATCCGCACGATTGCCGGCACATGTGAACGTCTTTACACTAAGGATTTAACCAACCGCCTCATACCGCGGTTTCCCTTGGTACACACATATACTACATCTTTTCGATTTAGTTGTCAATACTTTTGATTAACTTTTTATGTTTATTTATAAATCTTTTAAATTTAGTAGTTTACCATTTGCGTTTATCATGTTATATTTATTGTGGAGGTGCTATATGATTGATAAAAAAATTAAATTTCTATTAGATAATAACAATATTTCATTAACCAATATCGCTACTAGGAAAAATACATCGATACAGGCTATTTCTAACAAATTCAGAAAACAAAGCTTTAATGTTTTTGATCTGTTAGAATATGCTGAACTAACAGGAACTCGCCTTGCTTTTATTGACGACAATAACAATCCTGTTATATCATTCGACATTGAAGACATCCCAGCAAAAGAAAAATAGATCACACCCACGTGCGCATATACACGTGGTTTTCTATTTGCTGTACTTTGCACTCCTTAAATTTAGGAACGCAACAACATTGTTGTTTCATTTTTCCTATGCTACCCCTATGTGTGGGGTAAAAACTGTTTTGAGCCACGAGGGGTATGTGTAGGATAAAAACTGTTTGCGTCCCCCTGGACAAAAAGAAAACCGTTACTCGAAATGAGTAGCGGTTATTTTTATGTTTTTTCTTATGGGTATGTATGATATATAATCTGTTTAAGACCTTTTCTGTATCAATCCATTTTCACGTAGAACCGAATATACAGTGGCTCTTGTGCACTCACATTCGAATGCAATGTCAGACTTATTATAACCTTGCTTGAAGAGTTCTATAATGGCTTTGTGTCTCTCTTTATCGACTGGTCTGCCTAGCACCATTCCTTCTGCTTGTTTCGCTCGCAACGATTCAGATGTTCTCTTGCTCACTTTAACTCTTTCGTTCTCCGAAACATAGCATAGCGTTTCTAAAACGATCAGCTTAATGAACTTCATATTAAGGTCTACATTTCCATCTCCATCGTATATTGATTTTGCTAACAAAGGCATATCAATAACAATAACATTTATATCGTTATCTGCAAAGTATTTCCATTCAGATTTGATACCATCCCAATCACGACCTAATCTATCGAGTTCTT
Source organism: Amedibacillus sp. YH-ame6 (assembly GCF_053848845.1). Lineage (NCBI taxonomy): Bacteria > Bacillati > Bacillota > Erysipelotrichia > Erysipelotrichales > Erysipelotrichaceae > Amedibacillus > Amedibacillus sp. YH-ame6. Next base: position 4,216 of record NZ_JBSPEZ010000028.1, on the reverse strand, counting down.
TGATTATTATAGAATCTCCAGCTTTCGCTAAAGCCTTTAATTCGTTGAATTGTGGCCGATTAAATGTCTTTCCTGTTATTGTATCCTCAAAACATTTATCAATTGTGATACCAGTCTCTTTGACAAAATCTTCTATAGCTTTATTTTGACGTAGGTACTCTTGTTTATTGGTTGAAACCCTAACATATGAATAGTACATAAATACACCTCCTAAGTGTATAATTAACTACCTTTATTATACACTTATTGTAGTGCATAAGTCAACGTTTATTTTGACTCTAGTTTAAATCCCATGCCTCTTAATCCATCTTCAATTTCATTGTTATCGAGAAGTTTCTTTCCTTTGCGGTCATCTTCGTTCTTTTCTTTCTGGCTCACAAGGTTATTTCCATGATTGCCAGCAACTTGCGCTCTAAACTTTGTTAAGTTTTGTGCTAATAGCCCTGTTTGTCCAGCACTAAGCTGACACTCTATGATGTAATCTTCTACCAACTCCATTGTAGATTTTAAGTCTTCATTTTCGCTTTGTAGTATCTTTTTGTACACTTGTGTGTTCCAACCCATCCACATACAGAAATTCTCAATAGAAGGCACAAAAATCGTGTTTAGATTTATTTCGGCAACTATTTCTTGATACAACTTAAAGCAATACATCAAGTCTAGCGAATTATCAAATGATCTTTCTGATAATGTGTCATAATCATTATCTTTGCTAATGATGTTAACCAAGATAGGATTAACACACATATTAGTTAATCTGTCACAGTTAACCTCGAAGAAAACATCCAATTCAGCTTTGACTCTTTCGCTTTTTTCATTCATCCATTCTCTTAAGTTGCTCATTTTTGAAACCTCTCAATTTCTTTCATAAGCGGTATTATTTGAGACATTAAATCAACTTGCCTTTGTTGTTCATCATTTTGTGTTTTTATTGTTTCTATTTCCCTTTCTCTTAACTCCAATACCCTTTTCTTTCTTTCGTTTAAAAGAGTATTTATAAAAGAGACGCTAATGCAAATTGTAAATACAATTATTACTACAGCAATACATATTTTAGTTAATTCCATTAAATTCATAAAACTACCTCCAACATAGCCAGTAACGCATTATCGAGTCTGTCTCTTATTGCCTGTTCACTAACATTTTCTATATCCGCTATTTGTTTAATCTTTTTATTTTCAAAGAACAAAGATATTACTAGATCACTTTGTACTTCCGATACCGCTAATAAACGCTTGTTTATTTGATTAAACTCATCAATATGTTTACGTTCTTTTCTGTATTTATTAGCCATGCACTTTTCAGAAGCTTCTTTTAATATCAACTCATTTATGTATGGTGTTACTTTAACTGTCGCAGCTCCTCCGATGTTGTCGTAACTAACACCTTTTACGCTGCACTCCTCTTTGATAAGATTTGACAGTCTTTCTGCTTCCATATCATGCATCACCTCACAATCAAAGCAATGCTTGTGATTCATCAATTCCCTTTTTAAATATTCCACTTTATTTCTGATAACCTCTTCCATTTTTCCAACCTCCTGTGCTATAATATGCACAGATGGTATTTGATCGCTTTTGCAAGGGGCGGTCTTTTTTTATACCTATTTTATAAAAGAACCTCACATTCATCATTAAGAACCGCTAATCTACTACCACAACACTCAATGATTTTCATATTGTTCTCATTCGGTTTATATCTGGCTTCTTTAACCTCAACAACATCGAACACATATCCAACTCTCGGACGTTTTCGTTCTTGGATATCGAGGAGAGGTTTTGTGATTCTAATTCTCATGCTCGTTTTTCTCTCCCTTTCGTTTTATCGTAAAAAGCCACCATTTTAGAAAGCTTCTTATTGCTTTCTGTCAACTCTTTGCATTTGATTTTTAAAGCCTTGTTTGTCTCTATTGCTTTCTCGTACTTGGATAATAACTTTAGATACTGTTCTTTCTCCTTTACTGGAGCCTTACCAATAGATGCCATTACTTGTCCATACATACAAGAATGCTTCTGCATCAAATGTAGCCTGTCTTGAATTTTTATAATGGTTTTTTCACTACAATTACAAGTTTCAAGAATTTGTATTATGGCTAGTTCATCCCCTTTGGTAAATGCCATGTATTCTTCTGCTTCTGTCACTCCTTTACCTCTAAATTTTCTAAAGCATAGTCAATCAACATTTCAGCTATATCAACAATAGAATTGCCTGTTTCTTTAGCAATACACTTGATTTGATGATGTGTTGAATTTTTAATTTCAATCATCTTCCTTTTCTTTTGTTCATCCATAACACAATCTCGTTTAGAAATAATAAGTTTCATCCCCTTATCTCCTTTACCTTTAACCCAACAAACATATGTACTATATCCATTAACGTCTTTTCTAATGACATTGATAAAACGCGTTCTCCTGCAATACTTATATGATAATAATTGTTTATTGATATATCAATTACATCCATAAAAGGATCACATCTGCACTCATATGTCATAACATAACTTGGAAACATTAAATTAAATAATCGTGTTATTTCTTCTAATTTACTATTCATTCCTTTATCTCCCTCAAATAGAAACGTCCTTCTTCAAAATAATTGCTTCTATGAATTGGAGGGTCTCTGAATATATACGTTTCAAGTATTTCATCACTATGCTTCCCAATAACAAAACACCATTGTTTAAATTTATTATCCCAATATGGTGTTTTTATTTTAAAATCTTCAAACTTTAAAGGTGGATTGTCGAAGTGTTCTTTGATAAGTTGTTCAAAAGCATTGTATATAGTAGTACCTTTAAAACTATCACGAAATACATCTCTTGCACGTTCATCTTTAATAACAACTTCTAAATATTCAGAACTTTCTAATACTTCTAAGCATTCCTCTTTAGTCAACATACCATCATCTATCCATTTCATAAGACATTCTTCACTATTTGGAAGCGTTCCTGTTGTACACATATTCTCAACAGTGCAGTTTTTACACTTGTCTTTAGTCAATCCCATCATCATATTCCTTTCTAGCTTCATCAAAATTTATTGAAGTAAGAATCTCTCTACAAGTCCTTATGCTCATTTGGTTGATTTCTTTTGAAGTCTTTCCAAGTGCCAATCCACTTGGCATTACCTTGCTATTTCTAACTACCATGAAGAAAGCTAATTTGTATTTTTCTTCTTTAGTTAATTCTGCTTTCATATTCTATTTCCTTTCATACGATATATTCATTTCTTTATATACCTTAATATTTTTATTTTTAAATAAAGCACATATGGTTGTTTGTAATATAAGTTTGTCCTCATCATCCATTACAACCTGGCATGCTGTGTCAGTTCCAGTCTTTAAAAATAGAACAAATTCAGGGTTTATAATTTCTTTATTTTCCATGTTGGTTCTCCTGTCTACTTGCGAAATCAACAAAGCTCTCCGCAAATTTACGCCATGCCTCACCTTCTATATTTCTTTGTCTTTCAACATCTCTTTCTATCTTTTTATAACTTTTTCTACGACACCCTAATGAACCATCTTTAAACTCTACCACATCGTCATCATCTACTAAATAACACCCATACTCTGGATATTCATAAGTTCCTACGTTAGTAAGTGCTGGACAGTTATCACACTTCATTCTTCATTTCCTCCTATAGAAACATAATTTTTAAACCATATTCTTTTAAAACCAAGTTAATTAACATCAAAGGAAAATCAGTTTTATGGTGTTCTTCCCCAACGTTTAATTCAGCTTGTAAATTGTTGAGTGTTCCCATGATGCTTTTCCCACTGCAAATGCTCATATTCTCTGCATAAGCTAACACACAGTCTAATGAACTATTGTCACAGAATATAAAATTATTTTTTATACTAGAAAGTTTATATCGCTTCACTTTTCTTTTCCTCCAACTTCTTCTCTGCTTCTTTCTTGTCTAAAAACCATGACTTTCTATATTGTTTTAAATCAGTCATATAAACATGAGAATATCCTATAACATCAAGAAATATGTCGTCAAAATTAGTATTTACAAATTTTGTTTCAGTAATTTCTTCGTCACGGTCTATAATATAAATCTTATCTTGATGATTTAATGTCAATAGTACATCTAACGGCATTCCTATTTGTTCTTCTAAATCTTCTAGTTTGCCTAGTTTTTGAAAGATTACGTTTTCCATAGCTTCTCCCACATCGTCAGTGTTAGGTGCATAAAATCGTCCGTTTTCATCT
>NZ_JBSPEZ010000027.1:0-33248 GCF_053848845.1 Amedibacillus sp. YH-ame6 | reverse complement strand
ACGCTGAGAGTAGCGAAGCGTCCGATTTCGAAAAAAATGTCAACATATATTTTGAAAATAAGCAGAATAAAAAATAGGAGCTCTTTTACGAATTCTCCTATCCCTTAACTTAATGACATTGGCCAATCGGCTGCCTTTGTTATGCTTTGTTTGTACCATGATGTAGTTTGAAGATAAGGATTTGAGGAGGAGCGAATAAACGCATATCTGTTTCTGTTGTCCCTAATCCATTACTAACAAATAAGGTCATCTTATTAATATCATACGTTCCATGATTATACTTCTCTGCACCTGTAACGGTATGTAGGGGCCCAAATAAAGGAAGATAAATCTGTCCTCCAAGGGAGTGTCCTGTAATAGCCGTATCAATATATTGTGTATTGATATCATTGTTTTTTAACAAGTCGGGGCAATGTGTAATAAGTAAGTTGTATTCATCATTGTTAATCTTAGAAAATGCGCTAGCAACATCAGGAGTTCCATTTACTAGGGAATCAAGCCCAATCAAAGAGATGCTAGAATTACTTTGGTTACGCAAGCGTACAATGGTATTGGTAATAATTTCAAAGTCACTATTGTATAGAATGGAAGAAACCAAAGTTTTTGTTTCTTCGTTCACCAAGTCTTGATCTCCTAAGACTGCGAATTTTCCTAAAGGTGCATCGATACTTTTTAAAATTTCTGTAATCTCAGCGGTGATAGTAGAATCAGGAGCTTTTTTATCAGGAGTATCGAACATATCTCCTCCAAATATCACAACATCACTTCCAGTATCGTTCAATTCTGAAATCATTGAAGTCAATCGTTCTTTATCCATAAAGGAATTGTATTTAATATCACTAATATAGGCAATTTTGATATCATTCATTTCCGTTGGTATTTTTGTAGATGTTAAATTTTGATAAGATAAATTTACACGATCTACAGATATATATATGGAATAAAAGAACACACCTGCAACCACTAATGCAAGCAATATCAGTATAGATACGATTTTAAGTAGACGTTTTACCATAATTTAAGCACCTCATATTCTTTACTATTTTATCATAAATACGTTGGTAAAGAAATGAGAAATATAGAAAAAAGAAGGATAGCTTACGCTATGCTTCTTTTGGAGTTGTATTCTTTTTGTTTGGCGTACGATTTGTTTTTTGATGTGTCGCACGTGATTGTATGATTGCCTGCATCGCTGATTTTGAATTGATGATTACAGGAATTACAATCGGGTTACGATGGGTTTTATTGTAAAGGAATGGTTCAAGTGTTCCTCGTACACAATTCTTCAATTCGGAGAAGGTTGTACGTTGTTGCATCTTTTCTTTCAATGCATTGTGAACAATTGTTTCTGCTTCCTTTAATAATCCTTGAGAATCTTTGATAAAGACAAATCCTCTAGATACAATAACAGGTTTTGTTAAAACCTTGTTCTCTTTTGAATCAATCGCAATGATAACGGAAACAAGTCCATTGTCACCTAGGATTGAACGATCCTTTAATACAGCGGTAGATACACCACTAATATCATTACCGTCCACATAGATATCATCGGCCATAATTCTCCAACTAGTCTCTAAGACTTGATGGTTTCTTAAGGTAAGGACATCTCCATTCGCACAAGTAAAGATATTTTCTGGAGGTAATCCAGTTTCAATTGCTGTATCCTTATGCTGTTTTAACATCTTATATTCCCCATGAATTGGCATGAAGTATTTAGGCTTAATCAATTGCAACATCAGTTTTTGTTCTTCTTGAGAAGCATGTCCTGTTGTATGCAAGTTACCAAGAATTGATTTTGTTAATACATTTGCACCTGCACGGAACAATTTGTTTACCACCTGGTTTACACTCGCACCATTTCCAGGAATCGGACTTGATGAGAAAATAACTGTATCTCCAGGGATCAACTTAATGTAACGATGTGTTCCATTCGCAATCCGTGATAATGCCGCAAGTGGTTCACCTTGACTACCCGTACATACGATACAAGTTTTATTTGCAGGGGTATGTGCCAATTGATCAGGGGATAGGAAATGTTGTTCTCCAACTTTAATTTTTCCCATTTTACGTCCAATCGTTACTACATTTTCCATACTGCGTCCAAAGATAATAACTTTACGTCCACAAGCAACCGCAGCTTCTAATATCTGTGAAACACGGTATACATTACTTGCGAATGTAGCTACAATCAATCGACCATTGGTCTTCTTCATAGTATCTAAAATTTCTGCCGCAACTTTCTTTTCAGAAATTGAAAAGTCTGCGACACCAGAATTGGTAGAATCACTCAATAATAAGTCTACACCAATCTGTCCCATATAGGCCATCACTTGATAGTCTGCATTCGAACCAACTGGTGTTAAGTCAAACTTGAAGTCTCCTGTATGAACAACGCGTCCATTCGGCGTATTCACTAGAATCCCTAAAGAATCAGGGATGGAGTGTGTTGTATTAAAGAATCCACATGTGAAATGATTCATCTTTAAAGAACTGCGATCATTGATTTCAATCAATTTCACACTGCGTGACATTTTACGTTCTTCCAATTTTTTATTGATTAACGCAACGGCGAAAGCAGGGGCATAAATAGCTTCGATATCGACACTCTTCAATAGAAAAGGAATACCTCCAATATGATCTTCATGACCATGCGTAATAACTAAAATTTTACGTTTGCGATTATTTTTTACCAAATGATTGTAATCTGGAATAACATAATCCACACCGAGTAAATCATCCTCAGGAAAACGAACACCGGAATCAATGATTAAAATTTCATTTCCGTGTTCAAAGCAGTACATATTTTTACCTACTTCACCTAATCCACCTAGTGCATACACTAGGGTATCGTTACGTTCTGTATTGTTTCTATTATAACTGTTTTTATTCATATCCTGATTTGTTCTCGGTGCATTTGTTTTGTTTGTTTGGTTTATACTCATATAAACTCCTTTCTCATGTTGATATGCACCTCATATCTTTTAATATTATATCATATTTTATAAAAAATAAACCTGATTTGCATTTGTTTTTTTTTATGTAAGCGTATATCTTTTTTTAAATCAAAAGAAAATGCTCTACATAGAGCATTTATTCAATGATAATAGCGTCAGGATCTGCTAGCCATGGATCACTCTTGTTGATGCGATCATAAAACAAGATACCTGAGAAATGATCAATTTCATGTTGTAGCACAATGGATAAATAATCATCTGCTTTAATCGTAATTTCTTTATCCTGTAGCATATCGTATCCTTTGACACTCACACGGGCACTTCTTGGTACTAAACCTTCGTGTTCATTCTCTACTGATAAACAACCTTCACCATTTTTTAAATATGCTTTTTGTACAGATTCAGAAATGATTCTAGGATTCGCTAGTGCATATTCTATACGATTGCCATCTTCATCTTGAACAACCACTGCAAGCATTTTTTTAGGAACTCCTAATTGAATGGCCGCAATACCAACTGCTGGTCGTAAATTTTGAGCTTGGGCAAGTTCATCATCCTGCGAATCTCGAACATAGGTTAACATATCGCTTAATAGCGCACGATTTTCACTATCTAAAGGCAATTCTACAGGAAGACTCTTTTCACGTACAATCGATTCACTGTCTTTTATTATATCATCATAATTATAACTCATAAGATTCCTCCTTTTCTTACTGTTCTATTTTATACGCTTTTGTGAAATAATGGAAGAGTTTTACCAAATAAAAGTGAAAATCATGATAGAATATGGTATCATAAATGATATGAATTACGGATAGGAGGGAAAGGAAACGATGCGCAAAAGAAATATACACTTAACATTAAAAATGCCAAAAAGTTTTGATTTTCTTTTACAGTTAACAATCTTGATTTTAATTGCCTTTGGAACGTTGATGATTGCGTCTACTACAGTAGGGCGTGTTGCGGAAGATGGCATTGCAATCGTAGCAATTGTATTTGTGAAACAAGCGATGTTTGTTGTTATGTCCTATATATTAATGACCTTTTTTGCGAATAACTTTTCGATGAGGAATGCAAAAGCAATCCTTCCTATAGCAGCGATATTTATTATAGGAGCGTTACTATCTACACAGTTGTTTGAGGATGTAAATGGTTCCCATGCATGGATTCGAATCCCACTTCCAGGTACAGAAGTTACGATACAGCCCTCGGAGTTCGCGAAGGTATTTATGATTGTTGCGATGGCGGTGTATGTAGAAGTCGCTGGTCGAAAAAATTGGGATTTTTGGAGAATTGTAAAAGTACCTGTATTCTTTTTTGCTGGTTGTGCAGTAGCAATCCTTCTACAAAAAGATTTTGGTACCTTAATTGTTTTATTTTTGCTCTGTGCAATCTGCTTTTTAATTCCATCACATATCAATATACGAAAACAACAGCGATGGATCAAAATATTGTTAGTTATAGCATGTGTTTGTTCTTTGATTGTTATGAGTGGTGTAGGGATTGATTATATCGCAAAGATGCCTTTTATAGGGCATTTTGCAACGCGTATATCCAATGCCATCAATCCATTTTTATCACCACATCTAGATGGATACCAGCCAATTAATGGTTTGTATGGATTAGCTCGTGGTGGTATTACTGGAGTAGGGCTTGGAAATTCTATACAAAAATATGGATATTTAACGCAATCAGATAATGACTACATTTTATCCATTGTGGTAGAAGAGTTGGGTATTTTTGGATTGGCAATTGTAATGATTGGGTATGGAGTGATTATACAAAGGTTATTTTATTATGCCTTCCGTACAAAGAGTGAAGGGTATAAAGTAATCTTAATCGGTACGGCTATGTATATCTTTATTCACTTTGCTTTAAATGTTGGAGGAGTATCTGGGCTGATACCATTAACGGGTGTTCCTTTGTTGTTTATATCAAGTGGTGGTTCTTCTTTGATGGCAATCATGAGTGCCATTGGAATATCACAAGCTGTCATATCAAGGGTTCGACGACAAGGTGCGGATGGTATGATAAAAAAGAGTCCCAAGGGGAATGGGGACTCTTTAAGAAAGGGAAGAGGAGAAACAAAGATTGGGGGGTAACAACCTTTCGGTTGCAATAGTATCATTCCCTGATCCTATTGCTTTATACATAAGGAGTTGAAAAAAATGAGAATTGTTGCTGGAGAATATCGTTCTCGCGTAATTCAGGCAGTGGATGGACAATCCACAAGGCCTACTACAGATAAAATAAAAGAGGCAATCTTTTCACGTATTGGACCATACTTTGATGGAGGAGAGATGCTTGATTTGTTTGCGGGAAGTGGGAATATGACTCTAGAGGCAATTTCTAGAGGGATGGACCATTCGCTTATGGTGGATTATCATGGTAAGGCTATCTCCACCATACAACAAAATATTAGATCATTAGACTGTAAAGAAAAGTGTGATGTTTGGAAAATGGATTATAAGAGCGCACTTCGTAAGGCAAGTATAGAGGGGAAGAAGTTTGATCTAGTATATTTAGATCCTCCCTATAAGAAACAACAGATTATGAGTATCTTAACCTATTTAGAAGAAAATGATATGCTTTGTGAAGATGGTGATATCGTTTGTGAAAGCTTGAAAGAAGATACTTTTGAAGATGTTGTAGGTAGTCTTGAAAAAGTAAAAGATGTAACGTATGGTATTACGCGTATCACATATTATAAGAAGAGGTAAGTGTATGAAAAAAGCAGTATTTCCAGGAAGTTTTGATCCTATTACATTAGGACATGTTGATATTATCGAACGCGCAGCTCGTTTGTTTGATGAAGTGATTGTGGTAATTTTAAACAATTCGGAAAAACAGACGTTATTTACACTAGAACAACGTATGACATTTTTAAATCATGCACTGCATCACATTCCAAATGTTCGCTGTGAAAGTGATGCTGGACTTACCGTAGAGTTTGCAAAGCGTGAACAAGCGTGTGCTATCATACGAGGCGTACGCAGTGTGAAAGATTATGAGTATGAGGTTTCTATTGCTTCATTGAATCATCATATGCAACCTTCTATTGAAACGATAACATTATTTGCAGATCCCAAATATTCTTATGTATCTAGTTCTATGATTCGAGAAATGATGAAATACAATCAAGATGTGAGTGCCTTTGTAAGTGAAGAAGTATATCAGGCATTAAAGGAGAAAATGTAAGGGACGTGGAGCTAGCGTTTCTTTTCTTTTTGTAAGAATTTCATGGATGGAATCCATGGCATTCATAATTTAAAAATGCTATAATATACAAGACTATTTCAAATAGAAAGGAGGAATTGGATGAGGATGAGTTTTCATTTTCCAAGCAAAGAAACAGCAAAAGGAAAAAGCATTACGGTTATTTGTATGCTATTGATTGTAGTAAGTCTTTATTCCGTTAGTTATTTCCTCTTTATGCGTACAATAGATGTAGACGTGACCAAAGATGCCTCCATAACGTATCGTGGGGAAACGGGAACTGCGAGTGTCAAAGTAGAGAATAAATTAAAAGCATACAATCAACGCATCCAAGAATTTATGAATTCTATTACATATGAAGTAACACCACAGAGTGAAATTTATAATGATGCAGAGCTAACAATTACCGCGAGCTATGATAAAGAGCTTGCTCGTGTATATAATATTCATCCTATCAATACGGTACGTAAAGTGAAGGTAAAAGATTTACCTGTTCGTTTTGCTGGTGCAGATGAAATTCCAAAATCACTATTCGAAGATATCGCAAGTTATGGCGATACGTATCTAAAGAACAATATCAAATCTATATTAGAAGAGGATTTTACTTCTTTCTATGTGGAATCACAACCGAAATTAGAGAATTATACATTGACATATCGTGTGTTTCTAGATTCCTTTCAAGGTAGTGTGAAAGATAAAATTATCGATGTATATACCGTTATGGCAAAAGGGGAAGTAAATACTGCAAATGAAGGGGAAGCTGTTTTGGAAGATGCGCAGGAAACAATTTATTATATGTTGACATTTAATGAGATCAATACATCTCTTAATATATTAGATGAGAATGTATATGGAGAGAAGATGATTGTAAATACAAGTTATAATATGAGTCTTAAGGAAGATTTTCAAAGGTATATACGTGATAAATATGCGAAGCATTATAATCTTACGTTTTTAGAAATCGTGAAGAAGCAATAAAAAAACATGTCGAGCATGTTTTTTTTGTTACTTCTGTAAGAGTGCTTGTAATGCGTGCTTGTCTTGATCTTCACTTTCGTTAAATCGTATGATACAAGCATCCTGTTCATTGTACCGTGGGATTAAATGAATATGGAAATGTGGAACACTTTGTCCTGCAACTTCATTCATATTACTTAAGAAATTCATGCCATTGGCATGGGTGCGCTCCATGATACGTTTTCCAAGCATCTTAGCGACTTTAGTCATATGCATAAGAATTTCATCATCACAATCTAATAGATTCTCAAAATGCTTCTTTGGGATGATGAGGGTATGTCCTTTTGTTACTTGAGAAATATCGAGAAAAGCCATAACTTGATCGTCTTCATAAATACAATAACTAGGTATTTCCTTTTTTACAATCTTACAAAATATACACATATACACCCTTCTTTCTATAGATTTATTATAACAAATAATAAATCTATAGAAAAGAAAAAGTCGGTATTCCGACTTAATCTGCTACATATTCTTCGTTGACTGACTTTAATCCATCGTAAACATCTTTATCATATACTTGGAAATCATATTTCTTCAAATAAAAGATAGATGCAGATGTAGATAAATCTGTAGAACCAGTAGTAACAATTGCATCAATAGCTTCTTCTTTAAAGGAAGTAGGGGCAATGTTTGTAATGTTTACTACGTAGTATTTTTGATTGGTAGTATCTTCTACAATGGCACTTACTAATTCTGCCTTTTCAGCTGCTTTAATTTTATCAAACACAACGGTAGGAAGAGAACTCTTAGAAGTATAAATTGCTTCTTCTCCTTTATACGTAGTTGTAACTCCAAATTCGCTAGCAGCTTCGCTCATGCTTTTTCCACCTTTAACAGCGTCCAATGCACTCTGTGCTTTTTCTTTTGATTCTGCTTCTATAATCGCTGCCTTACGAGGAGAATATGTTTTGAATAATGCTTTTTGTTTGCTCTCTACATATTTTTTTACCAATCCTTGTTGACGAAGGTTTGGATAAATTTCTTTTTCTTTGTAATCGTCTTCGCTTTCATAACCGTTATCTTTCAAACGTTGTGCGAAGTCATCACCACCACTTGACTTTAGGGTAGCTAGTTGCTCATCAGCAGTTTTTTTCATTTCATCTGTTAAAGCAATCTTTTCTTTGTCTACTACGATATTCAATGCTTCATTTAAAGTATAAGAAGCACCATACGTTGTTTTGATAATATCGAATACTTCGCCTTTGGTAATTTTTTGATCACCTACAGTAACTAATGTATCATCAGATTTGGATACACCAACATAAGCATCTTTACATCCAACTAAGGTAAACACCATGGCAACCGCCATTAAGGATACGAGTTTTTTCATATGTTTGCCTCCTACTCTTCAATATCAAGAGATGTCATAATTTTCTTCTTTACATCATCACTTGCATATTTAATATCTAATTTTTTTGCTGCTTCCCAAACAAATTTGCTATAAATATCACTGTTGTTATTTTGAATTGCTTCATATAAACCAGTTTTGATATCTTTATCTTTTAAAAGTTTTTCTTTATCTGTTTCTTCGACTTTGATCATATGCCAGCCTTTGTAAGAGTCGTTACTTTCATGAACCCATTCACTAACTTCTCCAGTTTTCATGCTTAACGCCTTATTTTTAAAGCTATCTACATAGGTTGTATCACTATCCATATAACCTAAAGAACCATTGTTTTCTGCAGATGCGCTATCATCGCTATATTTTTTAGCAACTTTTGCAAAGCTATCTCCTTTTGCAAGAGCATCTTCAACTTGTTTAACTTTTTTCTTTTCAGCATCTGTTGGGTTTTCAGGATCTTCCATCTTAATTAAGATATGAGATACTTTACGTGGAGATTTTTCTTTGTAAATAGGGCTAAATAATGCATCCAAATTTTTTGTGATATAGTCATCGGACATCTTGTTGATTTTTACACACAACATTGCATATTCGTCTAGGGTATCATAACTGTAGCCTAAGTTTGCAAGTTTTGCATTAATATAACTCTTAATATCCGTGTATCCATATTGAGACATTCCTGTCTCTGCTTGTGTTATAAAATTTGCTTTGTAGTTTGTAGCTTGCGTCTTCAATTCGCTAGTTTCTTTTACAGATTGTGAAATTACAGCGACTTGAAATTTAGTGGAAACTGTAGAACCTCCATAGCTTTTATACAGTGTGTCATACAAGGAATCAGCCGTAATATATTTATCATCACTTAATGTTGCGACGACATCTTTTCCATCGTGAGATTTTCCGCTGACACGATCCTTGTTGGTGTCATATACACAGAAAATGGCAAAACCGATAAAAATCACAGCAACCAATACGACAAACCATTGTCTTTTTAGTATTTCTATCATAAAGTCCTCCTAATAGTTTATTCCGTAATATTATAGTGTATTTGTTCATTGATTGCAATTTTTTCCAAACTTTCACGTAATTTAACACAAATATTCACCTAATTTTCACGGAACTGAAAAAATATGTATATGCTAGGAAATGTAGAATCGTTTGAATTGTAGAAAAGGCGAAAATTTGGTATGATAATACACGCGAGGAAAGGATGATCAATGTGAGTTGTTTAAGTATTGAGAATTTACACGTAGATGTAGATGGAAAAGAAATTTTAAAAGGCTTGTCCTTAGTGATAAATAGTGGAGAAACCCATGCTTTGATGGGACCTAATGGGAATGGGAAATCCACCCTATTAGCGGCCATCATGGGGAACCCAAAATTCCATGTAAGTGAGGGTAGTATCACCCTTGATGGATTAGATGTTTTGGCAATGGAAGTAGATGAACGTAGCAAAGCAGGTTTGTTTCTTGGAATGCAATATCCAAGTGAAGTAAGTGGAGTCACGAACTCTGATTTTTTACGTGCTGCCATCAATGCTAGAAGAGAACGTCCAGTTCCTTTGTTTACCTTTATTAAAGAAATGGAAAAAACAGTGGCAGATTTGCATATGAAAGAGGATCTTGCACATCGTTTCTTGAACGAAGGATTTAGTGGTGGAGAAAAGAAACGTAATGAAATCGTACAGATGAAAATGTTAAAACCAAACATTGCGATGTTGGATGAAATTGATTCTGGTTTGGATGTAGATGCACTGAAGATTGTTGCGCAAGCAATTCAAGACATGCGTACAAGTGAAGGATTAGGTTTGTTAATCGTATCGCATTATGCTCGTTTTTATGATTTATTACAACCGACACATGCACATGTGCTAGTAGATGGAAAAATCGTTGTAAGCGGTGGAAGTGAACTGGTTGAAAAAATTGATCAGGAAGGATACGACTGGTTAGAGCAAGAATATAATGTACACGTTGTTAAAGAAGAACAGAAAGAAGTAGAACTGCTAGGTACTTGTGCAGTAAAACATAATTAATATGAAATTGCATATAACAGAGGATGTGTTGGAAAAGGTGCAGGTTGCACGCAAGGAAGACCTCTTAGAACTACAAATAGACGAACGTGTAAACGCAATGCTATTTGTGACATATGATGGCTTAGATGCCAAACAACGTGTGAACATCCTGTTACAACCAGGAAGTAAGTTGAAAGTTTTACTAAAGAATAACAGCACATCAGATATCCAACTGGATATCGAAGCTTTTGTGCATAAGGATGCATTTCTTGAATTTGCGTACTGTGATTTAGACCCTAGTGTGTCCACAATCGATGGGATGGTGCATTTATGTGAAGAAGGCGCAAATTGTGATATCAAGAGTGCTTGTATTGTAGAAGGTAAAAAGCATTTTAAAGTAGCAATCGAACATGCGACTCCATATACTATAGGAACCATGGAACATTATGCGGTAGTTAAGGAACATGGGAATTACCATATGGAAGCAATCGGCAAAATAAACAAGGGAGCGCATGATAGTGTATCTCATCAGACAACACGTGTATTGACCATGAGTGAACAACACAATAGTGAAGTAGTTCCTTTGTTGTTAATTGATGAAAACGATGTAAAGGCATCTCATGCGACAACCCTAGGACAACCAGATGCGAATCAATTGTATTATCTTCAAACAAGAGGTCTTACAAGAGAACAAGCATTGGGGTTATTAAGCGTTGGGTATATTATGCCAATAGCGCAAATGTTTGACCATGAAGAATGGAAAAATGAATTAAAAAATGAAATTGAAATGAAGGTGGGTCTACATGCTTAATAATGAAAAAATACGCAAAGACTTTCCAATGTTGCAAGGAAAGACGATGCAAGGACATCCATTGGTATATTTAGACAGTAGTGCAACCACTCTAAAACCTAAAGCTGTGATTGATGCGGTGGTTAATTATTATGAAAACTATTCCGCAAATGCACATCGAGGAGATTATGATTTAAGTTATTATGTAGATAAAGAGTACGAAGAGACAAGAGCCGATATAGCTTCATTTCTTCATGCGTTACCAGAAGAGATTATTTATACGAGTGGCGCAAGTGAAGGATTGAACTTAGTTGCGTATGGGTATGGAAGAAAATATCTACAAGAAGGAGATATTATTCTAACAACCGAAGCAGAGCACGCTTCTTGTATTCTGCCTTGGATGCGTGTAGCGCAAGAAACAGGAGCATTCCTAGAATATATCCCATTAGATGAAGAAGGACGTTTTGACTTTGAAGCGTTTGAACAGATGATGAATCCAGCAGTAAAAGTGATTTCGATTGCACAAATTACCAATGTACTAGGGTATATATTACCAGTGGCACAAATATGTGAGATTGCTCATCAGTATGGTGCTGTTGTAGTTGTAGATGGAGCACAAAGTGTTCCACATATTTCCATCGATGTAAAAGCATTGGATTGTGATTTCCTAGCGTTCTCTGCCCATAAAATGTGTGGACCAACTGGAATTGGTGTCCTTTATGGAAAGAAAGATCTATTAGAGATGATGGATCCACTATTCTTAGGTGGGGATAGCAATGCTCGATATGATATGGAAGGAAATATCCTTTTAAAGGATGTACCATATCGTTTTGAAAGTGGTACACAACCGATAGAAGGAATCTTCGGGTTACATGCGGCAATTCGTTATCTTAGTGAAATCGGATTAGAAAACATTCATGCATATGAACAAGAACTTCATAAGTATGCAATCGATAAACTAGTAAAGATGGATCATATTGAAGTCTATAATCCAAACAATGATACTGGAATTATTACCTTTAATGTAAAAGGTGTATTTGCTCAAGATGCGGCTAGTTTCTTTAATGCAAATGGAATTTGTGTTCGTAGTGGACAACATTGTTCTAAGTTGTTAGGAAATCAATTACATGCGGATGCTACCATACGAGCTAGTTTGTATTTATACACATCCAAAGATGATATCGATGCCTTTTTAGCGGTATGTGAAAAAGCATCAATGGAAACATGCTTAGATATATTTTTTTAGGAGGTCGCTAGAATGAACGATGCATTAAAAGATCCTATGGTCTTACGCCAAATTATCATGGATCATTATGAATACCCAAGAAATCATACATTAACAAAAGATCAAGGGTATGGTGAAAAACATATGGCTTCTGATTCTTGTATCGATGATATTTATGTACAAAGTAAGATTCGTGATGGAGTTGTGGAGGATATCCGCTTCGATGGTGTAGCGTGTACGATCTCCACAGCTTCCACTTCTATTATGAGCGAACTCTTACAAGGAAAACGTACAGAGGAAGCAAAAGTTATCATCGAAGAGTATTTTTCTATGATTGATCAAAAAGAATATGATGAAGACCTGTTACAAGAAGCAATTGCTTTTCAAAATGTTGGAAAACAAGCAAATCGTATCAAATGTGCTACCATTGGATGGAAAGCAATGAAAGAACTCATTGAAGAAAGTGAGGAGTCTTAATGAATGAAAAACAGCTTCCTTTGGAAGATGAATATAAATATGGTTTTCATGATAAAGATACAAGTCTTTATAAAACAGATAAAGGTTTAACAAGAGAAACGGTAATGGAAATATCCCATATTAAAGAGGAACCACAGTGGATGTTGGACTATCGTCTAAAAGCATTTGAAACATTTGAAAAAATGCCAATGCAAACCTGGGGACCAGATTTATCAGATTTAAACTTTGATGATTATACATACTATATCAAACCAAGTGATCGAACAGAAAAGAGTTGGGATGATGTACCAGAAACCATTAAGGATACATTTGATAAACTAGGAATACCGGATGCAGAAAAGGATTTTTTAGCAGGAGTTACTACCCAATATGATAGCGAAGCTGTTTATCATAATATGTTGGAAGAGGTAGAAGAAAAAGGTGTTATCTTCTTAGATACGGATACCGCTTTGAAAGAACACCCAGATTTATTTAAGAAATACTTTGGAACCCTTGTTCCATATAGTGATAATAAATTTTCAGCTTTAAATAGTTGTGTTTGGAGTGGCGGTAGCTTTATTTATGTTCCTAAAGGTGTAAAGTTAGATAAACCTCTACAATCCTATTTCCGTATTAATACAGAACGTATGGGACAATTTGAACGTACGTTAATCATTGTGGATGAAGGTGCGGATATACATTATGTAGAAGGGTGTACAGCTCCTGTATATTCAAAGGATTCTTTGCATGCGGCAGTGGTAGAAATCTTTGTGCATAAGAATGCACGATGTCGTTATTCTACCGTACAAAACTGGAGTGATAACATTATCAATCTGGTAACCAAACGTGCAAAAGTATTTGAAAATGGAAGTATGGAGTGGATTGATGGAAATATTGGTTCTCAAACCAATATGAAATATCCTGCTTGTATATTAGCAGAACCTTATGCACGAGGAACTTGTATTTCGATTGCGGTAGCCGCAAGAAAACAAGTACAGGATGCAGGTGCTAAAATGATTCATCTGGCACCTCATACCTACAGCAATATTATATCGAAATCTGTATCAAGGATTGGTGGAGAAGTGAACTATCGTGGACTAATCTATCATGGGCCAAATGCGGCATACGCCAAAAGCAAGGTAGAATGTGATACCTTAATTCTAGATAAACAATCACGTAGTGATACGATTCCAACCAATATATCAAAAAACATGACATCACAAATTGAACACGAGGCAACCGTTTCCAATATCAGTGAGGAACAATTGTTCTATTTGATGTCCCGAGGCTTATCTCGCTCACAAGCTACAGAGATGATTGTTATGGGATTCTTAGAACCATTTACAAGAGAGTTGCCTATGGAATATGCAGTGGAATTAAATCAACTTTTAAAACTCGATATGAGTGAGTCCATTGGATAATGAAAACAGACGTTAGAAAAGAAATGTTGAGCGTGCGAAATGCACTTTCAAAAGAACAAATTCAAACCAATAGCGAGCGTATTTGTCAATGCCTCTTGCCATACTTAAAGGGAAATGTTGGATTGTATTACGCATATGGAAGCGAAGTTAATCTTGCATCTTTATTGCAGAATAAAAACGTTTCCTTTGCACTACCAAAAACATTTCCAGATCATACGATTCGTTTTTATCAAGTTGATGAACATACAAACTTTAGTGTCGGAAGTTATGGTATTCGTGAACCAAAAGATGCTAGAGAAGTGGAAGCATTGGATGTTTTACTAATTCCACTTGTGGCCTTCGATGAACAATGCAATCGTTTGGGACATGGTGCTGGGTATTATGATCGTTATCTCGAACATTTTCAAGGGTTAAAAATAGGTGTTGCACATGAATGTCAAAAGGTGGAAAATGTCTTCGAAGAAGCACATGATATCCCTCTGGATATGATTGTGAGTGAACACAAAATATATAAAAACATGAACTTTTAGGAGTCCATGTTTTTATATATTAGAGAAAAAAATCTTTACTTTTTGATGATGTATTGGTCAAAAAGTTCTTTGTTGTAGGCATCTGCATCATCCATATTACTTGAACGAAATACTGGTGCTAGCATTTTGTGTTCACGTAGAAGTTCAACAAAGCGACCGATGATACATTGGGATAAATAACACCCCGTAAGCGTAGAAATAGGTCCCATTTTAATTGTATCATCTATTTCAACACCTGCATCGCCTAGTGGGGCCATATTATCCAATACAATATCTGCACATTCAAATAAACGAAGTCCACTTTCATGACGACTTTGAATACTCTTACTATGGCTTAAAGATGTTATTGCGATGATATGTACACCTTTTTGTTTTGCACGCAATGCATATTCAACTACCAAGGGGTTTCTACCAGAATTGCTTGTCATAATGAGAACGTCACCTTCTTCTAAGGTGTATACTTCTTCTAGTACATCTGCATAAGATGATGTGCGTTCTAAATGGGTGCTTTTAGTGGGATGGGTGGCAAGGGTCATCTCGATTTCTACAATTGGGTAAATTTTGGCAAACCCTCCAGCTCTTGCGTACAAATCTTGACCAATCATATGGGAATGACCTGTCCCAAAGGTATAAATTTTCTTCTGGTTTTGTTCACAGGTAAATAGCAATTGTGCAGCTTCTTGCATTGAAATTAAATTTCTTTGATGTGTTTCTTCCAATGTGCTTTTTACAAATGTGTGATAAGTATCCATAAAATTCATAGTTTATCCTCCTTCAATCACATATTTATGTTGTTTTGTATCGCGTTGAATTTCACTTTATGCTATGTGAAAGCTTATGATTTATAAATGAAATTCTCACTATCTATATGGTAACATTTTTCATGATGAAATGCATACGCATTTCTATCAAAAAGAGAAAATATAGGAAGCGCGAAAAGGGTTAAGAATAGCCTTAAAAAATATCATAAGTAAGAATAAATGTGCTATAATTGTAACACCTTAAGAGAAAGGTTGTTGTTTGTGAAGTTAAGAAATATAGCTGGTATTTTCATCGTAAGTCTTTGCGTAGTTGGGTTGTTCCAACTATGCCCTTTTGCATTATCAACTTCCTCTTCAAAAGATGTTACAATGGGAAAACAAGCCATGCAACAACTTGCCAAACAAGATATCAATGAGATCAACTCTCAAATTCAAACCATACAAGATAAATTCACTTTACAGAGCGTTGATGTAGGTTCTTTTTCTGCTAGATTTGCGAATACAGTTATCATGGGAGATTCTTTAGCGGCAGGTTTGATAGAATATGGTATTATGCCTGCTAATTTGGTGATGGCGGAGCGTGGAAATCGAACAAACAATATAAATGAAGATATAGATCGAGTGATTGGGTATGCACCCAAAGCAATTTTTATGGAATATGGAATTAATGATTTAGGCTATTGTCGAGGGAATGCAAAGTTGTTTGCGTCGCAGTATAAAGAGCAAGTATCTAAGCTAAAAAAAGCATTACCACGTACAAAAATATATATCAATTCACTTACTCCGATTGCAATATGGGCGCAAGAAAAAAATCAAGTTTATACCTATGTGGATGAATTTAATGAAGCCTTACAACAAATGTGTAAAGAGTTGGATGTATCATATATCGATAATACAAAACTAATAAATTTTAATGGAGATGTGTATGAGTTTGATGGTGTACATCCGCATTACCCATATTATCCAATTTGGCTTGAGCATATGTTAGAAACTGCAGGTTATTAGGAGGGTGTACTATGAATAAAAGAAACATAATATATACTTTATGTTTGCTGGGGTGTGTATTTGCTTGTGCTTTGCCGTTTCTTCGCGCAGATAAAGATGTTTCCTTTGTGACACTACAAAAAGAAATACATGAACTCGCAAATTCGCAAGAATTAAAAGAAGAGGATCGTAGTTATATACGGAAACAATTTGAATTAAATGATAGCGACTATCAAAATGCAATTTATTTTGGACCTATCTCTGCCATGGAAGTAAATACACTAATGGCAGTAGAATGTACAAGTGAACAAAAAGAATATATACAAAAACAAATGAAAAATAAAGTAGATAAACAATATAAGAGCTTTGCCAATTATGCACCAAGGCAAGCTAATCTATTAAAAGATGCACGCATATTTGAGAAAGGAGATTACATCTTTCTAATCATACACAAAAATGATCAAGTGTTGCAATCCAAGATAGAGTCATTATTTTAGAAAGGAGAGGTGTGTATGTCATTCAGCAGTGTAGAATTTATTTTTATGTTTTTACCGATTGTGTTGTTGTTATATATATGTACACCTTTCAAATATAAAAACGTTGTATTATTAATCTCAAGTCTTTTCTTCTATGCTTGGGGTAATGTGTATCACGTATGCATTCTTTTTCTATTGATTCTATTAAACTTCATATGTGCGATGTATATCGAAAAAGAAGAGGGAGCAATACGTAAACGGCGTTTATTAGAGGCAATTATTCTGAATGTCGCAATTTTGGTATATTTTAAATATTATGGATTCGTACTAGAGACAGTATTTGCGTGGATTCCACAACCCCCTTCATATACATTATTTGAAATACCGCTAGGAATTTCTTTCTTTACATTTTCTGCGCTCGCATATTTGATTGATGTATATCACAATGTTGTTAACGCGGAACGTAATGTTATAACATTTGCATTGTTTATTTCCTTTTTTCCAAAATTGATTATGGGACCTATTGAACGTTTTGATATAATGAAAAAACAAATAGAACATCATCCATTAAAAGTAGAGCTCTTTGAGCAAGGATGTATTACATTTATGTTTGGACTTGCCCAAAAACTCATTCTTGCTAATACAATGGGAAGTATTTGGACAATGTGTTATAGTAGTGAAACGCTATCTATGAGTACTGCATGGTTAGGGGTATTGGCCTTTACATTTCAAATTTATTTTGATTTTCAAGGATACACACAAATGGCGATTGGAGTAGGGAAGATGTTTGGTTTCCATTTATCACAAAACTTCAACTATCCTTATATTGCAACAAGTGTTACCGATTTTTGGAGACGTTGGCATATTACATTAAGTAGCTGGTTCAAAGATTATATCTATATTCCATTAGGTGGAAATCGTACCTTTTTTGAGAAGGCATTAAGAAATCTGATGGTCGTATGGCTGCTTACTGGTATTTGGCATGGTGCGAATTGGACGTTTATCCTATGGGGTTTATATTATGGTATAGTGTTAATTATAGAAAAATATATACTTGATGAAAAACTTGAAAAACTGCCCACTTTCTTGCGTTGGATTATGACTATGTTAGTGGTCATGGTAGGGTGGATATTTTTTGCATCAAATACAATTGGAGAAGCATTTGGTTATATTGGTAATTTGTTGATGGTAAGAGGGAATGGATTTGTGGATACAAATACAATTACGATTCTATCAGAGAATTTCCTTTATTTTGTTGTAGCTGGTATTGCATGTTCACCGTTATTAAACAAAGTATATGTCCAAATGAAACTATTATTAAAAGAGCAAATGTGGTATATGAAACCGATTCTTACGGCTTGTTTCTTTATGATTTTGTTGGCATTTTTAATATCTAATACATATCAAGCATTTTTATATTTCAAATTTTAAGGAGGGTTTTTATGAAAGAAATTAAAAACATATTGAGTAAGAGTGGAAGCTCTATAATATTTGTATTGTTTTTAATTGTTTTTTCATTGGCTTTTTTACTTGTTCCAGCTCAAGAAACCTCAACTACTGAAAATCGTCCTTTACAACAAAAACCCAAAGTAACTCTTTCATCCGTTTTAGAAGGTAACTATCAGGAAGATATGAGTAGTTATTTAAGTGATCAATTTTTGTTGCGAAGCTCATTGGTGAAAATACATACGAATTTAGAACATCAACTAGGAAAAAGTGAAATTAATGGTGTCTATATAGGTGAAGATGATGAATTGTTTCAAGAGAGTGTTGTACCAGATAAAGATATGATGAAACAAAAGCTAGATACCATCAATGCGTTTGTACAGAATCAAAAAGATATTCGTATAAGTATGATATTAGCACCCAATAAAGCAACTATATTAGAAGATAAATTACCTTCTAATATTCCAGGTCAAAA
This sequence comes from Amedibacillus sp. YH-ame6, assembly GCF_053848845.1. Classification (NCBI taxonomy): domain Bacteria; kingdom Bacillati; phylum Bacillota; class Erysipelotrichia; order Erysipelotrichales; family Erysipelotrichaceae; genus Amedibacillus; species Amedibacillus sp. YH-ame6. The sequence goes on along the minus strand of NZ_JBSPEZ010000027.1, from coordinate 14,144 downwards.
TCAACAACGTACGATGGAATCCTTCCATGATGGACTTGACAAGAGTATTCAATATGTAAATGTTACTAGTGCACTTTCAAAACATAAAAAGGAAGGATTGTATTATCGCAGTGATCATCATTGGACAAATAAGGGGGCATATGTTGCATTCAACACATGGAAACAAGTAGTTCTCCCTGATGAAGCTTTATTTACATATGAAACCTATTGCGTAAATGGATCCTTCTATGGAACTTTAGCGAACACTAGTGGGTATTTTCGAGGAAAAGGAGATTGCGTAGAAATAGTAACTTCCAAAGAAGATCCTAAGTATGTTGTAAAATATGCACAAAACCAAACTTCTACAACCACTATTTTCGATGCTCAGAAAGCAGATTCAACCAATCCATATGAAGTATTTCTATCTGGCAACCAACCCTTGATTGATATTTCCACAACAGTAGAAAACCAACGCCATCTATTATTGATAAAAGATAGTTATGCCAACAGTTTTCTTTCCTATCTTTTGCCATACTATAACCAAATTACAATTGTAGATCCACGTTACTATTACGAAGATTTATCTCAACTTATAAAGGATCGTTCAATCAGTGATATTTTGTTTTTGTATAATGCGAATACATTCTTTTCTGATACATCGTTACAAAGCTTATTGAAAGATACTCAGGAAGCAGGGTGATAAAGTGGAACAAAAAGATACGTTATATCACATGGTGTATGAACACTTAAAGCATGACATATTGCAGTCAAAGTTTAAAGCAGGAGAAAAACTGCCATCCTTAAAAGATTTATGCGAATACTATCAAGTTGGCAGAAACACAATGCGTTATGCAATACATCTACTTGAAGAGATAGGATTTGTTATGCCAGCACAGGGATCTAATCATATTGTTATATATAACATTGATGATTTTGAATACAATCGTGCATATCGTCTTATGATTATTTCAAAGTGTCAAGCAGCACATGAAGTACTTAAAATACTTGGTTTAATTATGCCTTTGATTGCACAAGAAGCGTTATTAAAAAGTAGTGATTATGATCAAGAAAGTATGTTAAAAATCATCGAACACATAGAAAATGATAAAAATGCAAATCCTAATATTTTGCTAGAACAATTGATGAAATTGTATACAATAGCGTTTGCTAATTTAAACAACACAATGTTCTTAAATTTATTTCAAACGATGATGAGTTTTATTACGATACCAATCAATACAAACGATAGCAATCGTTTCACAAGCCGATATATTCAAAGAAGAATACGAGTTGCTGCTATGCATAATTTTAAAAAAGCAATCAAGGGAAAAACGCTCGTTTTAAAAAAGATTATCCCAATCTTTACATCTTTGGTAGATAAAGGGGGAGATCACTTTTGTAAAGAACACTGTGGTGATTTAAAAGAATATGAGCCTATTCTCTTTGTGTGGAGAGCTGAATTACAACAACGCTTTCTTTACAACCAAGTAAGTGTAGATATTCTTCACATGATTACTTCTACAGGCTTAATGTTCGGAGATAAGTTACCATCTATCGAAGAGTTAGGGAATAAATATGGCATATCTAAAAATACAATCATTAAATCTATCGAAGAATTGCGTCTATATGGTATTGTGGAATCCGTCAATGGAATCGGAACCATTCTAGCTTATGATGAGCATACAAATCTTCAAGGAATATTAGAAAAGCCTCATGTACAATGCAAACTAATTACATTCCATGAAATGCTTGAGCTCTCCAAATGGATACTTTCGTCTTTTCAAAAGAAGCAATTCAAAAATATTTCTCAAGAAGCATGCGATGTAACCCTTTCTAGGCTAGATAAGGATTTTTCTTTGCAACCTATTATGCATATGATTTGTGAAAGCTACAATCCTACATTATCCTATATCTTTAGACAGATGAGCGATTCCTTTGTTTGGCAAGTATTTACTATGCTATTAAAACAGCAGGATAAGTTTGTAATTCAAAGCGAAGAAACAAAGAGTAAAATAAAACAAGCCCTTAAAAATGGGGATATGGAGATTGTGCAAAAATTATTGATTCATACGCTAAACAATTATGAAAAAACGCTTCAAAAAGCAGGGTTCAAATAAAAGGATTTACTGATGTTTATGAATAAGTTGTGAAAAAGAACAAACGTTTAATCATTTGTTCTTTTTTGTTTTATGTATGAGAAAATGTATTCATGTGAATAGAATCGGTGAATTATCTACTATGTCTATATAAGCTTACAGAAAGGAACTGGTACTATGATAGGTAAGCTTATAAAAAAAATTACAAATTTATCTTGAAAATTGTATTGCTTTCGATTACTATAATAGTGTGAAGTACTAATTAGTACAAGGTTATATTATTTGGGTAATATATGATGATAGAAGGGGATCATTCTTATGATAGATGTAATTGATTTTAATTTGCAAACGATGCACAAGTGTAAAAAAAGTGAGAAGGCTATTTATGCAATGCTTCCTTTTTTTCAAGATACCGTTTTGATGGGGGATTCTTTGGCGGAATCTATTTTGGATTATCGTTTGCTTAGAAAAAATAATGTTATTGCCAAGCGTGGTAGAAGTGTTGACATGATTGATGGGGATATGTTGCGTGTAATTGCCTTACAGCCTAGAATCGTATTTATGGAGTATGGTAAAAATGATGTTTATCGTTTTCGTGGAGATGAAGAGGCTTTTATCAAAAAATATAAGGAGCAAATACGCCGTTTATATGCACATGATATAACGAAGATTTATATTAATTCGATTATTCCTATGCGAAGTGATACACTTGCGAAATTTGGAGGTGTCACAGTGATTGCTAGATTCAATGATGCGTTAAGAGCTATGTGTGAAGAAATGAATCTTACATTTATTGACAATAGTTATTTGATGCAATGGGAAGATGATATGTTTGAGTATGATGGAATCCATCCTAAATATCCGTATTATCCTAAATGGTTACAAAATATTATAAAAGTTGCAAATTTAAAAAGTGATGAATAAATAAGAGCTGACGCCATCAGCTCTTATTTAATATAGGTTATTAGAATAGTCTGTAATTCTTCAGGATATTTTTCTATCCAGTTTACATAAGTTGTAGTATGTTTGCTTACTTGATTTGCAATGCTTTCCAGGAAACAGCAAACATCTTCTTCTAGGATAACACCTTTTGTTTCTCCGAAGGTAGCATGCAATAAAGCTTCCTTACCATGAATGCTTAATGTATAAGCAGGGAATGCTTGTTTATCGATAACTTTAACGGTTCCTTGAAATCCTAATGGTCCGATTTGATTCGTACCACAAGAACTTGGACATCCTGAAATAAAGATACGAGGAAGAACATGATCCGCATATTCTTTTTCTCTTAAATACATGATTGCTTCTTTCAGTGTGCCTTGTGAATCACGTAAACCAACTTGGCAAGTAGATGCTCCAATACAAGCAACGCTTTCTTCAAATTCATTACGCGCGCCATCCTTTGTAATATTTAAAACAAGCTTGGCTTCATCTGCTGTACAGTTTACAATGTATACTCCCTCTTGTGGAGTAATACGAAGTTCCACTTCTTCCATATCCTTAATTACTTCATAAATATCGGATAATTTCTTTGGTGTAAGGGTTCCGCCAATTGGATGATAGAAAACAGCAAATAATCCAGTTTGTTTTTGTGACGTGACTCTACGATCTACAATATTTCCATTTCCTGTTTTATGAACAATTCTTTCTTCCACTTGAAGTTTTAATTGTTCACCAGCAAATGCATTTTCAACCTTCTTCTGAAACTCCTCTATTAAACCATCTTTTCCAAGAACTTCTTGTAGATAACGAGTTCTTGCTTTTGCACGATTTTCATAGTTCCCATATTGCATAAAAATTAAAACCATAGCGGATACATAATATAAGATATCTTCTCCAGCTACATGATGTCCTACTTTTACTCCCATTTTTGGATTGTTTCCAAGACCACCTGCACAATATACATCAAAGGTATGATCACTGTTGGCTACAAACCCTAAATCTCTAAAAGTCGCATGAGTTTCATTTTTTTCATTGTTACTAAATCCAATCTTTAACTTTCTAGGTAATGAAAATTTATTGATGAGTGTTAACATATAGTCTCCAACAGCTTGCGCATAGGGGATGACATCAAAGGTTTCCTGAGGGTCACATCCACTTAATGGAGAACACATGACATTACGAGGAAAATCTCCTCCACCTCCACGACATACAATGTCATGATGTAAGGCATTCAACATGATATCGGAAATTTCCATACCACTCAAATCATGAAGCTGAATTGTTTGACAGGTAGTAAAGTGTGCTTTATTCACTTGATGCTTTTCACAGGCATCAATAACAAATTTTAATTTGTCTTTCGTGACAATTCCTTGATTCATACGCAGACGAAGCATAAAGCTTTGTCCACCTCGTTGTGCATAACTACCAAATCCACCAGAATATCCTTTATAATCTTTTACACTGATTTCTTTGTTGATGAACTGCTTTGTTTTCTCATGAAATTCATGTATTTCTTGTTCTAGTTCTTGATAAAGTTGTTTGTTCATAATGCCGCTCCTTTGCAAAGTTGGTTATGTATACATGATACCACAAAACAAACATTTCATAAAAAAACTTCTGCTTATACCATCATAAGCAATTATTATAGGGGTTTCCTTGTAAGTAGGGGATGAAATTTGTATAATATAACTACGATAAAAGCGGGTGTGCAAATGAAATTTTCACTAATCGGAGTAAGTTATAAAAATACGGATATATCTTTAAGAGAACGTTGTGCATTTAGTGATACGCGCATTCTTTCTTTTTATGAGCAATTATTATCCTATGGAATAGGACAAGCAGTACTTCTTTCTACATGCAATCGTAGTGAAGTATACTTTTTATTTGAACATGAACAACAACGCATGAATTTAAAAACCTTGTTTATGGAATATACAACAGAAGAGATAGAACCTTATCTCTTTGAGAAAACAGATAAGGAAGCAATCACTTATTTATTTGAAGTATGTGGGGGATATCACTCTTTAGTAGTAGGTGAAGACCAAATATTACATCAGATGAAAAATGCATATGAACTTTCATGTGCGGTAGGGGCTTGTGGAAAACAATTACATAAGATCTTTCAAAGCTGTTTTGCAAGTATCAAAAACTTGAAGGCCACAACAGAAAGGGAACAAAAACCATTATCTATTGCGTATTTAGCAATGCAACAATTAAAGGAAAACATATCCCTACGTGATAAGACGATGATGATCATTGGAAATGGAGAGATGGCAGAATTGATGCGAACCTATGCAAAGGAAGAAAACCTAAAACGTCTTTTATTATGCAATCGTACTAAAGAACATATCCAAATAGATAAAGATATAGAAATCATCCCTTTTGAAGAACGTTACCAAGTTATACAACAATGCGATGTCATCTGTAGTGCAACTGCAAGTCCTCATATCATCCTTAAAAAGGATAATTTCCCAAACATACATAAACCTCTTTATATGGTAGATTTGGCAATACCTCGAGACATTGATACCAATCTTCGTACAATTGAACATTTCCATGTATTGGATATGGATGACTTAAAAGAATATGCACGCATACATTTATCGAGACGTGTATCTGCCTTACAAACATACCATGAAATATTAGAGAAGGATATCGAAGAACTTTGGAAGTGGCTACAACATCATAGCTTTGATGAAACTATTCTAACTTTGCAAAAACGAAGTGAAGAGATGGCAACACAAACCTATGATTTGTTAAAAAGAAAGCTTACACTATCAAGTCATGAAGAATATGTATTAATGAAAGTACTACACAGTTCGTTTATGAGGTTGATTAAAGAACCAGTAATGCAACTAAAAAAATTAGAACAAGAAGATCAAAAAGCGTATCAACAAATGTTGGAAATGCTTTTCCAAGGAGATGATGAACAATGAAATGGATATTAGGAACCAGAGGAAGTAAACTAGCGATTGCGCAAAGTGAACAAGTGAAATATCTACTGGAAGAAGCTTATGATGATGTAGAAGTAGAACTAAAAATCATTAAAACAACAGGCGATAAAAGGTTAGATGTACCTTTAGATGAATTGAATGATAAAGGCGTTTTTGTAAAAGAGATTGAAGAAGAACTTATAAATGCAAATATTGATTTAGCGGTTCATAGTATGAAGGATATGCCTTCTCAATTAGATGATCGTCTTTGTTTTACAAAAACATTGTTGAGAGAAGATGCACGAGATGTCTTGATTTTACGTAATGCGACTTCACTTGAACAATTGCCACAAGGCGCAAAAATCGCAACAGGAAGTAAAAGAAGAAGTGCACAATTATTAAACATACGAAAGGATTTATGTGTATGTGGAATTCGTGGAAATGTGGAAACACGTATTGCGAAAATGCAGGAAGAAAAGTTGGATGGAATTGTGCTTGCTGCTGCTGGTCTTCATCGATTGCATATGCAATCTTATATTAGTGCATATTTCGAAGAAACAGAAATGGTTCCTGCTTGTGGGCAAGGAGCTTTGGCAATTGAAATACGAAAAGATAGTACAGAAATCGCTCAGCGTATACAAAAACTTTGCGATGAACAAGTTCATCAAGAAGTGGAGATAGAGCGTGCTTTATTAAGTGCAGTGGATGCAGGATGTCATACTCCTTTTGGAGTGCGTGCTCATATCGTAGAGGATGAAGTATTCCTTTTTGCTGTGTATCAAGGAGACAATCAAGAACTTCATCAGGTACAAAGAAATTATCAACTGGATACGATTATGGATGAAATACAAGTGCTTGCAAAAGAACTAAAAGAAGGAGAAAGAACGTGATTTACATTACAGGAGCAGGCTGTGGTGATTTCTCTTTATTAACGTTGAAGGCAAAAAGAGTGATTGAACAGGCAGATTGCATACTTTATGATCGTCTTTTAGATTCTCAAATCTTACAGCTTACAAACGATAGCTGTGAACGGATATATGTAGGCAAACAAAATCACCATCATAGCCTTCCACAAGAAGATATTCAAAAACTTTTAGTAGAAAAAGGACAACAATATCAAAATGTGGTACGTCTTAAAGGAGGAGATCCCTATGTGTTTGGTAGAGGGAGTGAAGAAGCTTTATATCTAGCAAAGCATCATATGGAGTTTGAAATCATTCCTGGTGTAACCTCTGGTATTGCTGGAAGTGCACTTGCTGGAATTCCAGTAACTCATCGAGGATGTGCATTAGGAGTCCGTATTATGAGTGCACATACAAAGAATGATACGTTTGCACAAATGGATTTTGAATCTATGGCAAATACCCAAGATACACTTATTTTTCTTATGGGATTAAATAATCTAGAAGAAATTGTACATTATCTTATGCAAGCAGGTAAAGATACTCATACCCCCATAGCTCTCATTAGCAATGGCGGTAGATTCAATCAAACAAGCGTACAAGGTACACTATCTAATATTCTTAAACAAGACTTAAGTTCCATTGTTTCTCCAGGTATCATTGTGGTAGGGAATGTAGTGGAATTTCAAAATGAACTTTCTTTTTTACAACACAAACCATTGTTTCAAAAACAATATTTGATGGCTTGTATGCAATACGATGAAGAAATTTTGTGGCAATTTCAAGAAGCAGGTGCCCATTTGGATATGATAACTTGTGGTCGTATTGTCCATCTTCCATATACAACATCGTATCCAATAAATGAATATACGCATATTCTATTTACAAGCAAACATGGCGTGGATGCTTTCTTTCACCAACTGTTTGAAAAAGGAATGGATCTACGTACATTCGCACATACAACAATGTGTGCCATTGGTCAAAAAACCGCAGAGCATTTGAAACAGTATGGTTGCATTGCAGATGTTGTATCAGATGTTGCTAACAGCGAAGGATTTGCACAGTGTTTAAAACATGTTCTTACAAAAGAATCTAATGTTTTATTACCAAAGGCAAAGAATCATAATCGTATCTTAGAAGAAAGCATTTCTCAGTTGTGTTCTATAGAGTCCATTAAAGTTTATGAAACCATACCATCACCATACACTATCCAAGAAAAGGATTATAATGGAATCTTATTTACTTGTTCTTTCGTCGTTCATGAATGCATGAAACAACTACATACTTGGAAGAACATTTTACAAAAACCAGTCTACGCGATGGGGAAGAAAACAACGACAACTTTACAAGAATATGGCTTTCAACATATCATAGAACTTAAGGAAGCAGACCGTTATCAATTTATAGAAAGTATTCTAGAGGAGGAACATCATGTATAGAGGAAGAAGACTTAGGAAAAACGAGAAAATACGCTCGCTGATACAAGAAACAACACTACGTAAACAAGATCTTATTCTTCCTATCTTTGTAATAGAGGGAACAGGTATTTATCATGAAATTGAAACCTTACCAGAAGTGTATCAATATTCGATTGATAAGTTACATATCATATGTGAACAAATGATACAGGCAGAAATCTATTCTTGTATTCTCTTTGGCATTCCTATGCATAAAGATGCGTTTGGAAGTAGTGCTTATGATGAACATGGCGTTGTACAAGAAGCCATCCGTTTTATGAAGAAAGAATACCCTAGCATATATATCATAGGTGATGTATGTATGTGTGAATATACAGATCATGGACATTGTGGAATCTTAAATGAAAACCACAAAGTTGACAATGATGAAACACTCCCTTATTTGAATAAAATCGCCTTAAGTTATGCGAAAGCTGGCATCGATATGATTGCGCCAAGTGACATGATGGATGGACATATCGCAACACTTCGCAAAGCATTGGATGAAGAAGGATACAAAGAAGTAGCGATTATGGGATATAGTGCAAAATACGCATCTAACTTTTATGGACCATTTCGTGCAGCCGCAAACTCTACTCCATGTTTTGGAAATCGCAAAGGGTATCAGATGGATTATGCCAATGCTAGAGAAGCATTAAGAGAAGTTGAGGCAGATATTGAAGAAGGTGCAGATATCATCATGGTAAAGCCAGCCCTTGCTTATCTTGATATTGTGGCAACTGTGAAGCAACGTTTTTCACACCCACTTGCGGTATATAATGTGAGTGGAGAGTACGCTATGTTAAAGATGGCAATTGCAAATGGTTTACTTGCGGAAGATGCTATCATTGAAAGTATGTTATGTATGAAACGTGCAGGTGCAGATATTATCATTACATATTTTGCATTATATTTGGCAGACTGCATTGATGAAGGACGGATATAAAATGAACAACAAAAAATCCAAAGAGCTTTTTGAAGAAGCTTGTAAATATATACCTGGTGGAGTAAATTCACCTGTACGTTCCTTTGCAAATGTAGGAACACCTCCTATATTTGTGGAACGTGCATTTGGAAGTCACGTGTACGATGTAGATGGAAATTCCTATATTGATTATATTGGTTCATGGGGGCCAATGATACTAGGACATGCCCATCCCATAGTAACATCCCATGTGGATGATGTTGTGAAAAAGGGAATTAGCTATGGCTTGTGTACTGCAAAAGAAATCGAACTAGCAAAGCTAATTTGTGATGCTTATGCAGGAGTAGATATGGTTCGCATGGTAAATTCAGGAACTGAAGCAACGATGAGTGCGATCCGTGTAGCTAGGGGTTACAGTGGAAAAGAAAATATCATAAAATTTGAAGGATGCTATCATGGACATAGTGATGGATTGCTAGTACAAAGTGGTTCAGGAGCATTGACCTTTGGTGTACCAACCAGTCCTGGGGTTTTACATGATGTAGTGAAGCATACCCTTGTTGCGAGGTATAACGATATCAATTCTGTAAAAGAACTAATTACAAACAACAAAGGAAATATTGCGGCCATTATTTTAGAGCCTGTAGCAGGTAATATGGGAGTAATTCCAGCAACAAAAGAATTTTTATTTGCATTACGAACGCTATGTGATGAAGAACAAATTGTACTCATCTTTGATGAAGTGATAACGGGCTTTCGTCTTCGATATGGTGGAGCAAGTGAATATTACGGTATTGTTCCTGATATGGTTTGTTTCGGGAAAATTATTGGTGCTGGAATGCCAGTAGGTGCTTATGGTGGTCGTGCAGATATTATGGAAATGGTATCTCCACAAGGACCGATTTATCAAGCAGGAACACTTTCAGGAAATCCATTCGCAATGGAATTAGGTGTACGACTTTTAACTTATTTAAAACAACATCCAACTTGTTATCGAGAACTAGAAGAAAAAGGGAAGTACATGAAAGAACAACTTCAACGTATGATAGAAGAATATCAACTTCCATGTGTGGTGCATCAAGTTGGTAGCTTATGTTCTCTTTTCTTTAGAGATGAATTACCTTATAACTACCAAGATGTTTCCTCATGTCATACGAAAGCATATACCATCTTTTTTCAATCCTTATTACAACAAGGTATCCTCATTGCCCCTTCACCATATGAAGCAATGTTTTTATCCACTGCCCATACACAAGATGATATAGATACAACACTTAACGCAATGAAACACGCTTTAAAACAGGTAAAAGAACATGTCTTTTCATGTAGAGATTGATATAGCGAATGCTTCTGTTTTGATTCTTGGTGGAGGTAATGTTGCTCTTCGTAAGACAAAACAATGTCTTGAAGAAGGCGCGAATGTATTCATTTTATCGAAAGAAATAAAAGATGAATTTCGAGAACTATCTATTACGATAGTACATGAACCTTATCACAAGGCAATGTTATCTCAGTACTTGTTTTGTATTGCTTGTACAAGTGATAAAGCATTTAATGAACAAGTCTTTGCGGATGCGAAGAAGATGCATTGTTTATGCATGGGAGTACATCAAGAGGATGCATCGAACATGCGACCAAGGGTAAGCAAAGATTTTGATGATTTTCAAATCGCTGTTTCCACAAAAGGTAAGTATCCAGCCATGACGTCTAATTTAGTAGATAAAGCAGGTGCATTTCTTCAAGAAACACAAGGAGAACGCTTGCGATTGTTAAGTAGTATTCGTAAAGCTTTACCTAATAATCTAGATGCATGCACTCGACAGAAATTTTGTCGCCTATTGCTTACTGTATCATACGATATATTATTACAAATAAAAGAAATATTAAATCATGATTCAATGCGTGTGCTTTGTTACCATGGGGTAAAGGATGAACACGTGTTAGAAAAAATCAAAACCTTTGAAACCTTAATTCAACAAAAGCATTCAAAAGAATTAGTATGTAGTGCTTATCTATCACAAGCGGTTTGTAAAACAATCAATGCAAGTAACTATAAAGTATTTGAGCTTGGTGTATTCTTACCATATTTTCATCAATTTCACAAAACAATTATCCTACAACCGATGTTATTTCAAAAGGGAGTCTATTTTGATCTAATTCAGAAATGGGAAACGTATTCGAATGTGTTTATAGAAGAACCAATGTTCGCAAGTGATGAAGCAATAGAAGAATTATGCGAATGCATTTCTTCCACATATGCAACGTATGATCAAATCCTTGTTTGTTATCATGCTAGTAAAGATGGAAATTTTTGTAACAAATTAAAAAGGCTTGCGCCACAATTTCCGAATTTGTATTTTTCAAGAGAAGTGAAAGTACCTTTCGAGGTAAAGCTAAAAGGTCATCGTATTTTTGTACTTTCACTTTATATGTTAACTGGCAAACATAGTAAAGATACAGTAGAAAGAGTAGATGAATTAAGAAGGCAAGGAAATGAAGTAACATATTTACAACAAAGTATGATAGAACTAGAGTGTATGCGAGATCTATTGATACAGAAAATATTATAGATTAAAAATTATAGTAAATGAACGATAAAACTGCCCCTATGTCTTAGCTAGGAGCAGTTTTACTTATAAATATAAAAGAATTTGTCATTCTTAATTTTGGCGCAGTAAGAATCCAGAATAGGTAGCAACATATACATTGCCTTTTCTTACCATGGACTGTAAATCCAATGTACCTTTGTACCATGCTTGTGCTTGATTGTTGTACTCACTATATACAATTGTAGAAGAAAAACTTGCGATAGATTTTGTTACTGTAACTGTTTTATAGTAAGTAATACCAGGGATAACACCTGCACCATTTTTGGATATATTAATATTTGCATCAAGAATAGTAGAACTATCTACATAAGCTGCATCAAGTTCCATATAAGTGTTTTCATCTGCGTATACTTTAACGATTTCTCCAGATTCCACTACAGGTTCATCTTCCATTCCTGAGAAAATTTCTTCATTCAATAGAACATTTCCACTGTCCATTTCATCATCTTGAGCATAAAGTGAAACTGGCCCCATACAACATCCTACTAATAATGAACAAACTGCTAGTTTTAGTAAAGCCTTCATAACATTCTCCTTTTCCCCTATATAGGTCTTTATAAAAACATTATACCATAAAAAAATATATGTCCAATAATAGTATGATGAGAATAGTTTTTCTGAATTTTATGTCATAACATGTCGAATGTATCATACGCTATATTGAGGTAGATGCGAATGAAAAAAATAATAAAAGTCTTAGTTGCTATGTGTATGTTGTTTTCTGTATGCTTACTTCCTATTCAAGCGGAGAGTGTAAAAATTACTGGTGTTGATTTAGCTGGGAGTGCTAAGGCAGCGTATTTAATCGAGAATACGACAGGTAAAGTGATCTTTGCGAAGAATGAAAAGGAGAAACTTTATCCTGCAAGTATGACAAAAATGATGGGATTATTACTTATCTTTGAAGCTTTAAATCATCAAAAAATTAGTTGGAAAGATGATGTGACAACGAGTGAATATGCAGCGAGTATGGGTGGCTCGCAAGTATTCCTTGAAGTTCATGAAACCATGAGTGTAAAAGATATGGTGAAATCGATTTGTATTGCCTCTGCCAATGATGCCATGGTGGCAATGGCAGAAAAGATTGGTGGAACCAATGATAACTTTGTGAAAATGATGAATGCTAAAGCAGAAGAATTGGGTCTTATCAATACGCATTTTGTAAATGCTACGGGTCTTCATGATCCAGATCACTACACTTGTGCGAAAGATATGGGGGTACTTGCTCAAGCACTAATCAAAGAAGGTGGAGATGAAATGTTAGCCATAACTTCTACGTATGATGCTTATATTCGAGAAAATAGTGATAATAAATTCTGGCTAGTGAATACAAATAAGCTATTAAAACAATATGAAGGTGTAGATGGATTAAAGACGGGGTTTACCAGTGAAGCTCTTTCTTGTATCACAGTGAGTGCGAAACGGCAAGACTTACGTCTTATTGCAGTGGTTATGGGGGCACCGAGTAGTAAAGAGCGTAATGCGATAGCAAAACAAATGTTGGATTATGGGTTCTCTCAATATGCACAAGGTTTATTGTATAAAAAAGGGTCTAAGTTAGATGAAATTACTTTTGAAAATGGAAAACCAGGAAAAGCAAACATTGTTGCGTTGGAAGATGTTTCCTATGTGTTTGAAAAGGGAAAAGAACCAAAGGAAAAGAATAAGAAAATTGTAATTACAAAACGTTCGTTGCCATATGTAAAAGATAAAAAGATTGGGTATGTACGGGTGGAAATGAGCGATGGGTATTATATGGAAGTTCCCATTGGAGTTCATAAAACGATTGAGCCACTAGATTATATGGATATTTTTATGAAAACATTTAAAGATGTATTTGCGTAGGCAATTTTAGAACTTAGGAATAAAATAAGAGTGAGCATTACAGACTAGAAAAGAAAGAAGGTATCTGTGATGGCAATTCTATTCATCATTTTAATAGTTTTAGGAACATTCTTTATACTGTTATTTCTTTACTCATTGTTGAAAGTTGCACACATTTCTGATGTATCTGCAGGATATGATGAAGGAAGGTTGACACAAGAGGAACCACAGGAACATATCGTCTCTTAAAGAAGGGTGAAGAAAGCCCTTTTTTTCTTTTTTTGTCGAGTGATGACAAGCTTTGTCGAATATCCACAAAGCTTTTTTTAAACGTGATACTATGGGTGTCGGAGGGATAAGTGTGAAACAAAAAGTGATGATAGTATAAAAAAAGACAAACCTAAAAAGAAGTTAGTGAAAAATTTAAAGCATTTATCAAAACTCAAGAACAAGGTGGAAGTTGAACAGAAGATATATCAT
>NZ_JBSPEZ010000026.1:0-33494 GCF_053848845.1 Amedibacillus sp. YH-ame6 | reverse complement strand
AAAATGGGCTATAAAAAAAACTCCAAATCTTGCTTGTTCAGCTGAATTGAAGTTTTTGTAAGAATAAATTCCACGTACTAATTCTTCTATACTTATTGTGGAATTTACATTTTCACTTTACCAAATATTTTTATATTCTACTTTTGTATAAATAAAGAGATATCGCAAGATCACGATATCTCTAAAATCTTTATTTATTCAGGATTTCTACGATGTTTGTATAGTATGTAAAACGATCGTCAACATACTGTAAAGATTCATACGCTAATCCTTTTGCTTTGTTCATATCGATATCTTCATAAACAGACGCAAAACGATAGTAAATATAATCTTTAATCTGATTATCTCTTAGGATATATCCATAGGATTCATCCCCATGTTGGAAATCTCCATGTTTAATATATAGGTCAGCACATTCAATAAGTATTTCTAATTGGTACTTATTATATAAGTCTACATACTGAGATAAGATTGCATATGCAAAGTCTTCATAGAACTTCACATCTTCATATTGCCAAGTAGGTAATATTTCATATGCAAAATCAAAGAAATGTTTCATGAACTGATCTACATCAGCACCAAGTAATGCAGTTGCTTCTGTAGAATCGATAATGTTCTTGCGTTGTGCAATCATTAAGATTTTTTCTGCAGTCTTAAATTCTTTTAAGTATTCTTTTGCATTTTTCTCATCATCTTTACTCATAGTTGCCTTGATTGCTTGATTCATATCTTTTTTGATTGTTGGATAATCACTTGCTTTGATATCCAATGTGTCTTCTACTTTTTGTAAAGTAACACCTACCAAATCGATATCATAACCATTCGCATCAAAATCAAAAGATTTATCTTTCAATGCATTTCCATCTACAATATTCTTTTCAACTTTACGTAAATCTGCTTCATCCATTAAAATCATCTTATAATCTTCATAAGAATGCATAACACCCATTGCTTGCATATATGCAATACATTCTTCTAATGAATATGCAGCATATTTTTCACTCTTCGCACTTCCTTTTTTTGCAGGTGCCTTTTTAGCAGGTGCTTTCTTAGGAGATGCTACTGGTTTCTTCTCTTCTTTTGCTGGAGCAGCTTTTTTTACTGCCTTCGCTTTTGTTTCTTTCTTCTCTTCCTTTTTTACAGGAGCTTTCTTTGCAACTGTGCTTTTCACTTCCACATCTTTTTTCAATTCAAGTTTTGTGGCTTCTTTCGTTGCAATTTTTTTCGGTTCTGGTTTTGATGCAATTTTTTCAGGAGCTTTTGCTACCGCAATCTTTTCAGGTTCTTTCCCTACTGCGATTTTCTTAGCTTCTGGTTTTGTTGTAATTTTCTTAGCTTCTGGTTTTGCTGTGATTTTTTTTGCTTCTGGTTTTGCAGCAATCTTCTTAACTTCTTCCTTAATAGTAGCAGGTGCTGTTTTTTTCTCAACTACAGCAGTCTTCGTCGTTTTCTTCGTAGTCTTTGCCTTTGCCATATGGACCCCTCCAGTGTACTTATACCTTCTCGTTAGAATGTATAAAGCATTTCCTTTGTAACATACTAATTATAACACATCATGCATATATGGTTAAAGGCTCATTCTATTAGATTAACAATTTCTATGTTATTTTCACATATTCATAAAAAATATTGTTAGAATTCAGCGGAAATTCACATATTTTAGGAAAAATTCTGAGATAATGTTATTGTATAATAAGCACCATAGAAGAGTTGATGTTAAAATCATCAATCAATAGGAGGTTAAATTATGGAAAATGAATTTGAAAAAGATACTATGTTGAATACGGAAGCTACTACAGATGCGCAAGAACCAAAACTAGCGAAAGATGATGAGGTTATCATCCTTGGTGGTGAGAATCATGCACAACACAGTTCTCAGGAAACTGTATCTGTACAAGATCATGAGGAACCAATCTATAGTGATGATGCACCTACTCCAAAGAAAGAAAAGAAAAAGAAGAAAAAATCAAATAAAGATGAGAACTTCTTTCGAAAACATCGTAATGCGGTGATTATCACAAGTTGTTTATTGATCTCTGCAGGTGGAGGTTTTGGAGGTACCTTATTAGCTTTGCAGTTGAAAGGAGCTAATGGCAATACGGTTTTATATCAATCTGTAAATAAGAAAAGTTCAGGTTCTACAACGAACGCTACCAATACATCCATCAAAGATATCGCCAATGAAACGATGAATACAGTGGTGGAGATTAAAACGGAATCCGTTTCTACGAATAGTTATTTCCAACAGGCAGTAGTTTCTGGTGCAGGAAGTGGAGTTATCTTGAGTGAAGATGGATATATTGTTACAAACAATCACGTAATTGATGGCGCAAATAAAATCACTGTTACAACGAAAGATGGAAAAACATATGAAGCAACATTAATAGGAAAAGATTCTTCTACTGATCTTGCGGTTATCAAGATTGAGGCAACTGGATTAACTCCTGCAGTATTAGGTGACTCTGATAAACTAGAAGTTGGAGATACTGCTGTTGCGATTGGAAATCCATTAGGTTCTCTTGGTGGAACGGTAACAAGTGGAATCATTTCTGCATTAGATCGTGAAGTAACGATTGATAATCAAAAGATGCAATTACTACAAACAAACGCAGCTATCAACCCAGGAAACAGCGGTGGTGGATTGTTTAATGCGGATGGTGAATTAATTGGTGTAGTCAATGCGAAAAGCAGTGGAGAAAGCATTGAAGGGTTAGGATTTGCGATTCCAATCAATCATGCAAAAACGATTATCACAAACTTAATTGAAAATGGATATGTAAAAGGAAGAGCATCTTTAGGTGTTACACTTACTACAGGAAACAACCCATTTGAACAAGATTCTCAAGTTTATATCTATAAAGTAGAAAGTGGAAAAGCAGCTGATAAAGCTGGATTAAAATCAGGTGATCAAATCCTAAAAATCAATGATGAAAAGATTAGTAGTATTAGTGATGTTACAAGTATTATAAGTTCTCACTCTGCTGGAGAAAAAATCACGATGACAGTACTTCGTGATAATGCGACAAAAACAATTAACATTACACTTGGTGAAGCAACCAACACATCTAGTACTGAACAAGAGAATTCACAACGATAACAAAAAGGAGCACGAGCTCCTTTTTATATGCGATTGCTTTCTTTCATCCATTCACCAATCTGAGGTAATACTTCATAGACCTCTTTCAAGTTCTTTAATTTCCATTCCCAATTTGGGGAACCTATGGTACTAGGTGTATTGATTCTTGCCTCACTCTTCAATCCCAAGATATCTTGGACAGGAAGAATCACCATAGAAGCTTCACTATTCAAACAATAGCGAATAACAAGTTCATGGAAGGTTCTATTTTCATATCCAAGGTTATGGAAGAATCTACGTAATGCAATCTTATGATTTGGAGATAATGTTTGGTAAAATCCTTCTAATGTATCATTATCATGTGTTCCAGGATATAATACAACATTGAATTTACGACGTTTCTTCAATAGTTTTGGCATCATTTCAAACTGTAAAACGTTCATTCCCAATAGATGATAATGATCCCTTAATTTACCAACTTGTTTACGTAGATCACCAAGATCTTCCGCAATAATATTGATATCTGGCATTTTTTGATATAGTTCATCGAAGAATTCATAAGATGGACCTAATACCCATTCTCCTTGAATTGCGGTTTCACAACTCGCCTCTATTTTCCAATACGTATCAAAAGCACGGAAATGATCCAAACGAAGAATATCGAAAAAGCGATCATTCCAAGCCAAACGTTCCATCCAAAATTGGTAATGTCCTCGACGCATCACTTTCCAATTATAAATAGGATTTCCCCAACGTTGTCCACTTGCACTAAAGTAATCTGGTGGTACTCCTGCAATATAGGTTGGATTCCCTTGTTCATCCAACAAGAAATCTTGTTGATTTTGCCATACATCTGCACTATCTAATCCTACATAGAAAGGAATATCTCCCATAATGGAAATTCCCTTTTCATTAGCGTAATCCTTTACTTCTTTCCATTGTTTATAAAAGATAAATTGAATGAATTGTTCATAACGAATTTGATCTTCTACCTCACGAAGTGGAAAACGGCGATTTTTAATCCATTCTTTTTGTTCTTTTGGCCACTGCGTCCATGGTTTCATATCGTTATGTTTTTTCAATGAAATGAAGACTGCATATGGATAGAGCCATTCTGCCGTTGAAACAAACAATCGATATTCTTGTTCAAAGGTTGAAAACATCTTTAAGAAAGTCTTATATGCTTTCTTTAAATAAGGTGCTTTAAAGGCTCTTACTTCCTCATAGTCGACACGTTCTTCAAACTTGTTACAATTACGAATAGAGCTTTGTTTTAACAGACCATAATCCGCTAAAGTATCTACACTGATATAGAGTTCATCACCAGCAAAGGAAGAGAATGGTTGATATGGAGAATTTCCATATCCCAAAGGATTTAATGGTAGTATTTGCCATATTTTGATATGTTGTTTATGCAATGCATCAATCAATCGAAACGTATGTTTGCCAAAATCTCCTACTCCTTGATTACCTGGTAATGATGAAATTGGTAACAGTATTCCTGCACATGGTTCTACTTTCATAATTTCTCTCCTTTCCTTAATTTCCATATATCTTCTTCATATTCCATAATGGTTCGATCACTTGAGAAGAATGCACTTCCTGCAATATTATGGAGCATCTTCTTAGCCCAAAGCATACGGTCTTCATAGTCAGCTATCATGCGTTCTTTACACTCGATATACTCCTCTAAATCAAGAAGCGTCATAAACCAATCTTTATTTAGTAGTTCATGATAAAAACGTTTTAAAGAAACTTCATCCCCTATCTTCATCATTTCTTTTCCTACAATAAAATCCACTAATTCTTGAATATGTTCACGTTCTTCATACAACGTTTTTGCACAATAATCACCACGTTCATAATGTTGAATCACTTCTTCACTGCTCTTTCCAAAAATATAAATATTTTCTTCTTTCACAAGATCTGCGATTTCCACATTTGCACCATCTCGTGTTCCCAGTGTTAATGCACCATTCAACATAAACTTCATATTACCAGTGCCACTCGCTTCTTTACTCGCAAGTGAAATCTGTTCAGAAATATCTGTTGCTGGTACGACAATTTCTGCTTCACTAACGTTATAATTCTCAATAAAGCACAATTGCAAGTAAGGAGCGACCGCTTTATCTTTCGCTATGATTTCCTCTAAACATAATAGGATATGGATGATATCCTTTGCGATGGTATATGCAGGGGCTGCTTTTGCGCCAAAGATACATACAAGAGGTCGTTTTGGAAGATTTCCTCTTTTGATATCCAAATATTTATGAATGATATACAAGGCATTCATTTGTTGACGTTTATACTCATGAAGACGTTTTACTTGTGTATCGAAAATTGCATGTTCCAATAAGGTGATGTTTTGTTTCTTCTTCATATGTTTTATAAAGGCCTGTTTTTTATACTCTTTGATATCCAATAGTTTTTGTAAAACTATGTTATCGTTCTCATATGCTTTTAATTTTGATAATACATTGGCATCATCGAACACCTCTTTTCCAAGTGTTTCTACTAGCAAAGATGTTAATTGTGGATTGCTACTATAGAGCCATCTACGGAAGGTAATCCCGTTAGTTTTATTATTAAACTTCTCTGGATACAGCTTATAAAATTCATGTAGTTCTGTATTCTTCAAAATATCACTATGCAATGCAGCTACACCATTTACACTCTTACCAAAATGAATATCCATGTGTGCCATATGAACACGATGTTCTGCATCAATAATTGCTAATTTTTCATCACTTCCACGTTCATGTGCAATTGCATCAAGTGAAATGATAATCTCTAACAGATCTGGTACAACTTTTTCTAAATATGCCATCGGCCAAGTTTCTAATGCTTCTGCTAGAATTGTATGATTGGTATATGCGCATGTTTTTTCCACAACCGCCAATGCATCCTTCAACAACATACCTTCCTTTTGTAATAAACGAATCAATTCCGCTATGACCAAAGAAGGATGCGTATCATTGATTTGAATGACAACATGTTCATCTAAAGCACGTAGATCATACCCTTTTGCTTTACAATCAGCAAGTATCATTTGCGCTGCACAAGATACCATAAAGTATTGTTGATAAATACGTAACAATCTCCCCTCATCATCGCTATCATCAGGATAAAGAAATAAGGTTAAATTCTTTTCAATATTAGTTTTATCAAAATCGATCCCTTGTTTTACTAAGCTTTCATCAATACTTTCGATATCGAACAAATGAAGCGTATTTTTTCCTTTTTCATACCCTATGACATCCATGTCATATACTACAGGATGTAACGTAAACTCTGGAAAAGGTACTGTAAACTCCGTCTTTTTCTTTGTAAACCAACTCGTCTTTGAAATCCAAGAATTTGGAACTTCCACTTGTTTATAATCTTTGAACTTCTGTTCAAAAAGACCAAAATGATAATAAAGACCAATTCCATCTCCACATAACTGTAAACTAGCAATGCTATCTAAGAAACAAGCAGCTAATCTACCAAGCCCGCCGTTTCCAAGGGATGGTTCTAATTCTACCGCTACTATGTCATCCATTGTAAAACCAACGGATGTTACAATCTCCTCTATTTCATCGTATATTCCTAAGTTGATCAAATTACTACTCAACATTTTCCCTAATAAAAACTCTGCAGAAATATAGTATAGTTTCTTATCCTGCTTTATCAATGGACGTTTTTCCATTTCCTCTTTTACAACTTCTACCACACATTCATATATTGTAGATGCATTCAAATTGTTATGTTTGTTCATAATCTCTAGCTTTTTCTGCATATTTCCCTTAATTGTATCCATACTGTCTCCTTTTTCAAATAATGTAAGCGTTTATCATTATTCTTATTTTATCATAAAATCGCCATAAAATATGCTTGATATGCAAAAAAAATGATTTTTTTCTCATTCTGAAATAAAAATACGACATAACACCAAGTGTTCGTCGTATAAATAGGATTTATTTCCGTTTCGTAACCTTCTTTTTTGTTTCTAACCCAACGCCACATCCATTATCATCATGACAAGAAATCCAATCATTACCCCTGCTGTACCCGCATGAGAATGATCTGATAAATGCGCTTCTGGAATCAATTCTTCCACAACAACGTACACCATAGCACCTGCCGCAAAAGATAACAACCAAGGCATAAAATAAATCGCAGTTCCTGCGATTGCAACCGTCGCAATACCTGCAATTGGCTCCACAATCCCACTCAAGCTACCATAAAGAAACGATTTAAATTTACTACATCCTTCTTTTTTCAAAGGAAGTGATATCGCAGCCCCTTCAGGAAAGTTTTGTAAGCCAATGCCAATTGCCAAGGCAATTGCACTTGCTAAGGTTACATTCGCACCAGCATTCACTGACAACGCAAAGGACAACCCAACAGCCATACCCTCTGGAATATTATGCAAAGTTACCGCAAAAACCAACATTGTCGTACGTTTCAAAGACGATGTAGGACCTTCTGGTAACTCACTTCCTGGATGCAAATGAGGGAGTGCATGATCTAAGCCAAACAAGAAGAGTCCTCCAAGAATAAACCCACCACCTGCCGGAATCCAAGATGGCATTCCTAAGGCTTCTGCTTGTTCCATTGCTGGAATCAACAAGCTCCACACAGAAGCCGCGATCATCACACCAGCCGCAAATCCAAGAAACATAGATTGCAAACTTTGTTTTACTTCTTTTTTTATTAAAAATATAGTCGCAGCACCTAATGTGGTCATCAAAAATGTAAAACCTGTACCAATCGCTGCTAAGACATAAGGATTTGTTATATTCATTATTTCACCTACCTTATTCTATTATAGTGGAATCAAAGAGAATGTGCTATTCATATGCAATGTTATCAAAAGAAAACCAGCTTTCGCTGGTTACTTATTCATCGCATAATGATAATCGATTAAATCCTTTAATAATTCGATAGATGCTTTCATCTGTGCTTCATTCATCGTATGAATCACTTTGAAATTACGCAACACCATATCTTCATTAAGCTTGTATTCTTTTGATAAATACTTTGCCCATTGTTCTGCTTCTTCCATTTGTTTTTGTGCAATAATACCTTCTGATACGATAACACAACGATAATCTTCAAAATTTACAGGTACTGCCCATTTTATCAATCCAGCATGACAAGAATAGATACACTCTTTATCAATGTCCTGTGTTTCCGCAAATGTTTCCTTTGTACACTCTTCGCATTTTTCAAGAGCTTTCCCAGATAGTTTTAAACACTTACAGAAATAGTTTTTTTCACTGGCGCTTTGGACATCTCCTTCTTCATATACGATGTAACTACGTAATCCAGTAATTCTACGATAATCATCCAGCACTTTCTTTAAAATAGTTTTCGCTTCCATATTCGTTTCCCTTCTTCTAACAAACGTATGTTTTTCATACTTAAAATATATCACAAACAGAAAGAAACTTCTAGAGATTCTAAACAGTTATAATAGAAAGGTCTGGTTTTTATATGAAACCTTTTGAATACGATTCTTATAGTCTAGACAGACAGGATGTTCAAATAGTTTTTCCACGATCGTGTAATCATCCCAAAAATGCATTGGAAATACAACCGAAATATCCACTTTCCCCATACACGCATCAAGTCCTTTGTAGAAGTTTTCCTTTAATCGCGCATCTACTGGAAGAAAGGCGACATCAACTTTATAACGTGAAAGAATCTCAAGTTCTTTTTGGTAAGCTTCTTTCATATCTCGGCTTTCTTCTTCACTATCTTCCTCTCCCCAATCCCACCAATTCAAATCTCCTGCATGATACACTGTTTTGCCTTCCACTTGCACAATGAACGCTACCCCCTCATCCGTAGATAATAAGGTAGAAATATGCATATCATCAACGTTTAAATCTTGATGAGCACCTATTCGTTCAACATCCTTTTTCACTGGTATATCATCAGATAAGATATAGGTGATTTGAGGGTGATCGATTGTAAAAATCTTTCGAGCAAAATGATCCTGATGGCGATGACTTGCGAATACATATACGTGCTTCTTAGGATCTAGTTTTGGTAAGGTTCCTTTATAATAATCAAAAAGTAATATTGTATGTTCTAATTCTATAAGATAACAGCTATGATAAATATAGGTGATTTTCATATCGTCGCCTCCTATAATTTAGTTTATCTTCTTTGTGACGTTAACACAAGTCTTATACTTTCCACAATGAAGCATACTTTATTTGTGTAACATCGCATTGAGTTGTCCTTGCATATAAATCAACGCATTTTCAATTTCTTGATCGCTCTCTAATAGTGTTTGTATTTGTCCATTGATACTTTGCAACACTTGTTCATACTCTTTTGTACGACGTAGTGCGACACCCTGTTTCATAATATCATCTACAACTCCTAATTCAAAACTACTATCACCTGGATTATCCTTCTTTAAAGCATTCAATACTTCTTTTGTGGTCATAATTTCTTTTAAAACAGAAACTCCTTGTGCAGAAGTAGATAATTCTTTTTGAAACGCTTCATCACTACTTAGTTGTTTCATGAATTCCCATGCAAGTTTCTTTTCTTTCGAGCGTGATGACATTCCAATCATCAACGTATCAATTTGAGATATATTCCCTCCATTTGGACCAGATGGCATCATAATACAATCCCATTCAAATGAGGAATACTTCTTTACTCTCCAAGGATATGGCATATAGGTACGATAATCACTATAATCCATTAGACAAAATGCCACTTGTCCTTTATCAAACATTTCTGATGAAACTTTCTCTTTTTGTAATCTAGAAAGCTTGCGCATAAAGGTAGTTGCTTCAATGATTTGTTCTTGATCCAATGTCACGCTATTTTTTTCTTCATTGTAAATAGTAACACCATTGCTATATACAGCATCTTCCCATCCATATCCATAAAATCCAAATTGATCTTGTATTCCATCTCCGTTATTATCTTTACTGACTTGTTTACATATTTCATAAAATCCTTCCCATGTCCATGTATTCTCAGGCATTTGAATTTGTTCTTTTTCAAGTAAAGTTTTATTCACAAACATTAAGTTAGGAACACTTTCATAAGGCAAAGCATAGGTATTATCTTCCAATTGCCCCTCTTTGAAAGAAGCTTCATAATATTTTGAAGCATCGAAATTTTCATCATCCTTTATATAAGACTCCAAGTTCTGTAACGTTCTATTTTGTGCTAATGTTGAAAAAATTTGAGAAGGTACAAAGAAAACATCAGGCGCATCATCGTTTAAAATTTTCCCACTTAGCCATTCCTCATAATCATCAGGACGTGTTCCACTTTCATATGTGATGGTCACATTGGGATGTTTTTTCTCGAACGCTTTGATTACATTATCCAATAATATATAACTATCACTTTCTGGTGCGTTCCATACATTCCCTGACATTAGTCCTAGTTTTAACTCAATATGGCGATTCTCATGTTGAGTCCATAAAACAAAACTAGACACTCCACATACAATGCATAGAAAAAGGAGTATACCTTTTTTACGCTTTTTCATTATTCCATTCCTCTTAAAATAATCTTTGGATTTTGTACAGCCCATATTGCCAATTGCGTACGATCTCTAAGTGTCAACTTATCTAAAATAATACTTAAATAATTTCGTATAGTCCCTTCAGTAAAGCTTAATTCCTCCGCAATTTCCTTGTTTGATAAACCATTTCCAACTTTTTCAATGATGCGCCATTCTGTTTTGGATAAATGGTGAATTGGAAGTTCTTGAGAAGGTGTTTCCAATCGTTGATTTGCAAGTGAAGAAAACATGTGCATGGCTTTAATCGCAACATCTGGATGTATGACTCCACCACCCTCATATACCGTGTGAATTGCTGTATAAAGCTCATTTAAAGAGACTCCTTTTAGGAGATAACTACTCGCACCATTTTTAAGAGCATCATAAATATACTCATCATCATCAAAGGTTGTTAATATGATAACTTTAATTTCTGGGTATTTTTCTTTCACATATTTCGTACAAAGTGTTCCATCCATTCCAGGCATACGAATATCCATTAAAATAACATCTGGTCGACAAGATTTTAAAAGTTCCATAACTTCATTTCCATCTTTGGCAAAACCTGTAATTTCAATATCCTCTTTAGAACGTAATAAAATACTCAAACTATCACGCATCAATTCTTGATCATCCGCAATCATAACCTTAATCATTTACTTCACTCCCTTTTCTCAATGGTAACTCAACAATCAATACAAACCCTTCGTTTCCATAACAGCGCACTTTTCCATTTAATAAGGCAACTCGCTCTTTCATATGGTGCAATCCAAAGCCATCTTCTATGTGTCCACACCCTACTCCATTATCTTCAATCATCAAAATCAAAGTATCATCTTCTTTTCCAAAAGAAATATAAATTTTATCTGCTTTTCCATGACGTACTGCATTGGTCAATCCTTCTTGAATAATGCGATATATAGTATCTTCTTCATCCTGTTGAAAGATAAGCGAAGATAAATGGCACACAAAGTATACAACCACCCCTGTAGAATTGATAAATTCTTGTATCATCGTTTCTAATGCTTCCTTTAAACTATGATTTTCTAGAGCATCAGGACGTAATTTGTTCACCGAACGACGAACATCTTTAAGCCCATCTCTTGCCACACTGCTCAACATACTCAATTGATTTTTAGCCAATTCCTGATCTACTTCTAGCAATTCTTTACATGCCTCAAGTCCCGTAGATAATCCCGTTAAAGTATGTCCAAGAGTATCGTGTATTTCTCTTGCGAGACGATTTCGCTCTTTTGTTTCTCCCATTTTTTCACGATCTGCGGCATAATCTTTTAATTGTTCATTTAGTTCTTTTAGTTCATTATTTAAATTATTTATTTTTCGACTTTCATCATATTGCGCCTTGATTAGAAAGAGCATATACAAAATGAACGCAAAGATACAAATCGTACTCAATACATTATTCAGTGCTAAAAATAATGATTTAGCTCCTGCATTGTACATCGCTAAATAATACTGAACATCAGTAACCGGAATAAAGTTTGATACCACACTATAATTCGTTAATAGAAAGATTAACGATAACATCACTAATGAAATACTAATATTTCCCTTATTTCTTGTACGAGCCATCATATTTGCGATGACAAACAATAAAACCATATTACTAGAAAAAGATATCACCCATAGTAAGAACATACAAATTCCTAGTTCTAACATCGTAAATACAAGTGTACTCTTAGTGCTTTCTTTTACATACACACGTATTCTCATAACAAACAATAACAGTATAAAACTAATACAAGCATATACGGGTATTTGTTTATATGACATCGGCACAACATTTACCTGTTGTAGGAACTGACTAGCTTGTGAAGAATCTAAAATAAATTGTGTTGTAAAAAAGATAATACAACATAAAAATGTGATTTGTAAGAGTACGGTAATACATAACAACCAATAGGTAATGGCAACCTGTTGTTCATTCTTTATTCTTGTGAAACGAATCATTGCCATCCCTCTAATGAAAACTCACTGATATTGTTTTGATCAATCATGACCACATCAATTTTTTCTTTTTTAACATAGCGTTTTCCATCTAAAAATTGATATGCTGCATCGATCGCCTTTTTTGCCATTTTCTTTGGATATTGTGCTACTGTACCTTGTAGAAATCCATCTCTTACCAATACTTTTGCCTCTGGTGTTCCATCTACTCCATAAACCATGACATTACTCAACATATCTTTCTCTTGTAATGCCGCAATTGCGCCTAATGCAGAAGGATCATTCAAGGCCATTACCACATCAAATTCCAGCTTATCTTCAAGCTTTCCTTTGATGATGGGCATACTCTTTTCTAATTGTCCTTCACACTCTTCTTCTCCCACAATACGATAGTTTGCATTTCCTTTAATGGTATCCTTAAACCCTTGTATCCTTTCTACAGCTGAATGTGCACTTTCATGTTTCAATAAAAAGATATTCGCTTCTTTTTTTTGTGCCATCATCTTTTGTGCACATAATACACCTGCCTCATAATTATCTGAAACTACACTATAATCTACAAAGCTATCACTCTCATATACATTGGTATCAATTGCGATGATATAAATACCTTGTTTCTTCGCTTCTTTTAAAACATCTGCCAATCCTTTTGAATCTACAGGATTTACAATGAGTACTTGACAACCTTGCTCTATTAAATAGCGTACTTGTTCTCTTTGACGTTCAATAGATAATTGAGGATCCATGGTTGTTAAAACATCTCCATTTGCTTCTATCACATTACGTAATTCTGAATCAATTAAATCAAAAAAGGGATTATTTAATGTCATATACGTTGCTCCAAATTTTATAGGTTTTGCTTTGACTGCCGAAATTTCATTCTGTGCATAATTTTTAAATTGCAACACCGTGAGTGATAGCACAAAAAATGACAGCAACGTTATTCCCATTATAAGCCATTTCTTTTTCACTTTATTTCCCTCTTTCTTTTTTTATATTATACCGTAGATTACGCAAAAAGTCTTTATTCAAAGAACAAAGACTCATCGTTTTAATATTGTAATTGTGGATCGAAGAATCCAAAGAAAACTCCTACAAAAGCAATCACAACTAACAATAACATAACCTTTAAAGGACTCACTTTTTTCTTCGCAATCAAGTACCAACAGAACAAAATGAAGATTGCTGTTAAGCCTTTTGGTAAGACTGCGTTGATTTGATCATTCAATACCAAATATGGTTCTTTTGTATCAGGATTTGTCATTTGAAATACTGTATTTACACTTACCCATGTTGCCGCAACTGCCCCAATCACCATACTTCCTAACATCATAACAGATTCACGTAAAGCTTTTGATTTTTCTCCTGTTAAAAATTCAACTGCTTTCCCTCCAAACTCATATCCCTTTAGATAAAGCATACGCATTCCAAAAGTAACCAATAGATTCCAAACGATGATATAGAAGATTGCTCCTACTGGTGAACCATCCGTAGATAGTCCTAACGCAATTCCTAGAATCAATGGAATTAGGACACCAACAACCAAGGAATCACCAATACCTGCAATAGGCCCCATTAACCCAGCACGTAAACCATTGATGGTTTCTCCATCTACATTTTCCCCATTTGCTTTCGCTTCTTCTAACCCAACGCTAACTCCAACAATAACACTTCCTAATTGTGGCTCTGTATTAAAGAATGCTGTATACGTTTGTAATGCTTCAATTTGTTCTTCTTTTGTATCGTATAATTCTTCAACGATAGGTAACATTGCACATAGATATCCAAATGTTTGCATATGTTCTTGTGAAAAACATGTAAGATGCCCATAGTACCAATTACGAAATGATTTATTTAAGGTTTTCTTTGATAGCTTTTTCATTTAAATATCCTCCTCTTCATCTTCATCAACACTCACGTTACTGCTCTTTGCTATCTGCGTGATTTTTATTTGGTAATTCATATAGGCAAATAAAGATGCGATAATAGTAGATACTACAAGATTAATTCCTAAAGAAGCTGCTAACGCAAATCCTACAAAGAAAGGAATGAAGTCTGTTCCCTTTAAGATGATTTGTTTCAATAAAATCGCAATTCCAACACATGGTAATAAAGATCCAACGGTAAAGATTGTTTTCATAGCTAATCCATCCATTGGTAATACCTCTTTAATGGTATCAACCATACCAGCTCCTGCCAAACAAATAACAAATGTTGGTATGAAAGAACATACGATATGAGAAATCCAAGGTAAACCCATGTTTACTACATACAGTTTTTTGAAATCCCCTTTATCTACCGCTTTCCAACCGATATGTTGCCAAATTAAGTTCATAGTTGCTGTTCCATAGAATAACACTGTTCCAAGTGTTCCTACCATTGCACCAAAACTCGTTGCTAATCCATTTCCATCTGCACTTGCAGCATCCAATCCATAAGAGTTTAAAGCCAACATAGCAAGTGGAATTCCAATATAACTAACTGCTCTGACATCAGCAGAAACTGTTCCTCCAGGTGTTACAAGGGCAATATATAATAATTGCATCGCAGCCCCAACAAGAATCCCAGTACGAACATCACCCAAGATGATTCCACATACAAGTCCTCCAATCAAAGGTCTTCCTAACGTATAGTTACCAATAGCGCTCCCGCCCATTCCAGGCATGCTCGCCAAACAAGCAAATAAGCCTAATAAGAAAGCTTGAAATACATTAATTGTCATATCATTTCTCTCCTTTTCAATTAATAGCCAAACTGGCCTTTAAATTTATTCCATTCTCCAATAGATACATCAGGCAACAAACGAAATTCTACCTTGTATCCTTGTTTTTCAATCTGTTCAAGAGCATCTGCTTCCTCTTGTGTAATAGATTGATTGTTTCCTAATTTGATAGCATTCGCACGATCATTACAAGGTCCAATTACCACTTTTTCGATATTGCATTGTAACCCTTGTTCTACTAAGATTTTCTCCATATCCAGTGGATTCTTTGTGATTAGAAAATATCGATCATTTGAATCTAATACTTTTTGACATTTATTTCTCCAATCCTCCATCGTCCAAATAAAGGTCTTCTTAGAACTCGCTCCTTTATAGGCAGCCTTTAATACGCTGTTGTTGGCGGCTGCGTCATTGACCGCTATGATCCCATCACAAGGGTATTCTAATGCCCATCTTGTACAGGTTTGTCCATGAATCATTCGATCGTCTACTCTAATAAATGAAATTGACATATGACATTCCTCCTCTCTATATGTCCTCTTCTTCTTCGTTTGTTAAAATCATTTCTTTCATGGCTTCTTTTCCTTCTTTAAGTGCCATTTCTTTTGCTTGTGTGAAATCTTCTTTCATAAGGATTGCATTTAACGCCATTGCTAAGTTCATCCCACCAAGCACAACCGCGTTCTGTAATAATCCCTTTTGTTCCAAACAATCCAACATGGTTGTTAGTGGAGATCCTCCAATCAAATCGCCCAACACCAACACTTCATCCTTTGTGTTCATTGCTTCTAATAAGTTTCCCATTCGTTTCGCAAGTGAATCCACGTCTTCTCCCACATGCAACCCAATCGCTAAAACATCATCTCGTTCTCCTAAAAACATAATCAATGTCTCTTTTAAACCTTCCGCAAATTGTCCATGAGATACTAGTACGACATACTTCATACAACTCCTCCAATCTTGTTCTTCTGAATGCGATTACATTATAGCTATTTGATAAATTAAAAAATACTGAACATTGTCAGTACTTTTCATTTACATTTGTTAATCAAAAAATGACAAATGTTAGTTTTCTAATTATTTCCACCTCAAATAAATACACTTTGTTCTATTTCAAAAAAGATTTTACTATGCTATAAGTAGGTGCTCTTACTTAATCAGTACCTTCTTTATAATGTCTTCGTAAAGATAGATACGTAGTTTACTTGCCTTTTAAAATTAGGTGCTCTATAATTAGAAAAACAGAAGAAAGGATAAAACATATGAAAGAAATAAGACCAGAAGAATTACATGGTGATGTATTCACTATGATAGGAAAAGAATGGATGTTAATAACGGCTGCACAAGGGGATCAAGTGAATACCATGACGGCGTCATGGGGTGGTTTAGGCATCCTTTGGAATAAACATGTTGCCTATATCTTTATACGTCCACAACGCTACACAAAAGAATTTATTGATCAAGGAGACACTTTATCTCTTGCCTTCTTTGATGAAAGTGAAAGAAAAATGCTTTCTTATATGGGAAGTGTTAGTGGAAAAGAGGAAGATAAAATAACAAAATCAAATCTTCATGTCGCATATGAAAACAACACCCCTTACTTTGAAGAGGCAAATACGGTATTACTATGTCGTAAACTATATGCACAAGAATTAAAAGAAGATTGTTTTATTGATAAAGATTTATTACCACAAAATTATCCATTAAAAGATTATCATACGATGTATGTAGTAGAAATCGAAAAGGTACTCACAAAATAATATCAAAAGAGGACAGCCCCCGTCCTCTTTTTTCTATTTTGAAAAGAAGAAAAAACAATGAACCAATGTACTACAAACGACTAGTCACAATCCCTTTGACATCTGTGCACACAATTACGATATTGACAAGCACAACGGTGTTCGCAACATCTCATTTCGCGATTTTCTTCTCGAACGAAACGTTCTGCAGCACAAGCCAATTGACGCACGTTTTGATTGTCCCACATATTGCATCTAGAACATCCTCTTGACTCTTCATACAACATAGATTGACATCCACAACGATTACACATAGAAATCCCCCCTTTTTTTCTTGGTGATGTTTCCATCACACTCTAGAATATGTCGAAAAAAAAGGCGGATTAAGGTCATCCGTCTTCATTTCTCCATAATCATTATAGGGAAGTACACAGCTTCTATACGTTTGTACTACTAGTACCCTCTATTTGCTTCTTTCTAGATTTCACTACTAAAAATGTAATGCCTCCAATCATGATATGAATATAATACGTGGCCATACGCCAAAGAATCATAATACTACTTGCGTACACTCTTTGAAATACAAAACCAAAGATAATGATAAATACACTTTCTGTCCATCCTGTATCTCCTGGTAAAGGAGTAAGCGCATTCAACATATGAATACAACAAGACAATAAGAGAACTAATATAAAGTCTCCCATATCCAAAGGAATACCCAATCCAATGCCTACAAAGAATGGAATACTATAATAAATGACTTGTCGAAATATATTAATTAAGATTCCTTTGATTAATAATTTCTTATCTTTCTTTAAACTCTTCACTTCATCCGCAAAATAATGTACTTGATAATTCCATTTCTCTAAAGTCGCATTCTTATTCTTCACAATATGCATACGGTGTAACAGATTCACAAAGATACTACTAATCTTCGCATACAAAGCAGGAAAATGAGACATCGTCCATAATATGACAATCACGGATGCATCAATGATCAAACCCAAATACACCAACCAAATCCATTGTGGAAACATTTCAAAACAAAATGGCATAAACACCAACAACAAGACAAGCGCAAATAAAACTACAACACTTTGATAAACAAAAAAATCTTTCCACAAAATACTTGCGATATCGCGATAACTCACATGTTTCTTATGAAACACATAGGCTTGTGCGACTTGTCCTCCACCCAGTGGTGTTACCCCATTAAAAAACGCTGCACAATACGCATTTTCCAATCCATCCAAAAAGGTCAAATCATGCTTATACTTCTTCCCAATGGTATAGAGCATATACCCTTGTAATGCATAATATAAAACACCCATTGCTAGTACAATAATCAACCAGAAAATAGACACATGACGTACATTAATTAGTACTTCTTTCATATCATCTTTTAATGCGAACCAAAACGCAAAAACAATCAGAACACTTAACAATATAAATTGAAAGATATTTTTACTCATTGTATTTTTCATAAACATCCCTCATCCTCTACTATATGCATAATATTTTCTTTATTATACTCTATCCAAGCGAAAACATTTATAAACAATTCATAAATAAAGAAAAAGACATCTTACGATATCTTAATTTCATACACTACCCATTAACAAAAATATACAAAACCCTATGATTCCTACAATGATAATTCCGATGATTTTCATCAACACATCGTTTTGCATATTGACTTGTTGATAAGAACGACTGGAAGAAGATGTTTTAGAATTGGATTTCCTATTCTTAAATGCGTGCATGGAAACATTTTGAGAAACACTATCCAAATCCTCTTGTGTTTCTTTTGGATTGTTTTCATAAATATGAGTATTTACTTTATGTGTACTTTGAATATGATCAAAGGATGCGATATCATCCGCAACCAAGTCTAAATCCTTTTCTTTGTAACGTTCCTCTATTGGTTTTGTAAGACGTTCACAAATATCGCAGTGCATATCATTAGTCTTGGATCCACATTGTGGACAGTACCGTGCTTTATGTTCCATTTTAACCCCTCTTTTTCTATCTCTATTATACGCTACATTTCCAATAAAAGGGTATAAAAAGAACCTGTTTCGTAAACAGGCTCTTTATTATGGTCTTGTGTTCACCTTTTTTCGTGCTAACATACAAACAAAAGGTACGCTTAATGCCGCAAGAACGATGAGTGTCTTTTTCATGACGATACCTCCTTTATGATTACAGTATACAGGAATATAAAATGAAAGTCCTATGAAGTTTATTACATCTTTCTTACGGTTTTGTCATATACTTTTGTTTCCTAATGTGAAACAAAAGATTATTGAGCTATCCCTTTTTTTTCAAAGGGAATTTTGTTAAAATGAAAGATAGATAGAATGCGTAAAGGAGAACACGATGAAGACAAGAATAGAACATGACTCAATGGGTGAAATCGCCGTAGAGGAAGATAGATACTGGGGTGCCCAAACCCAACGTAGTTTTGATAATTTTAAGATTGGTATTGAAAAGATGCCGTTGCAAATCATTTATGCATTTGCACATCTAAAAATGGCTTGTGCGAAAGTAAATTTTGAACTTGGTAAATTAGAAGAAGAAAAATGTGAGATGATTGTTAAGGTTTGTGGGGAAATATTAACTGGTAAATTAGATGATCATTTTCCTTTATCTGTATGGCAGACTGGAAGTGGTACACAAAGCAATATGAATGTGAACGAAGTAATTGCGAATCGTGGAAACATACTTGCAGGAAAAAAACTATTACATCCTAATGATGATGTAAACAAAAGTCAAAGTTCAAATGATACCTTCCCTACGGCTATGCATATCGCTGCAATACAAGCTCTTCGCAAAGAATTGTTGCCAACGCTAGAAGATATGATACAAACACTAAAACGCTTAGAGAAAGATCATGCACATATTATTAAGATTGGACGTACCCATCTACAAGATGCGACACCATTGCGCTTTTCTCAGGAAATAAGTGGTTGGCGAGGAATGCTAGAAAACAATATCGATATGATTCAAAAAAGCATCGATTCTTTATCCAAGCTTGCCATTGGTGGAACAGCAGTTGGTACTGGCATCAATACTCCTGAACAATTTGGAGAAAAAGTAAGTGCCATCTTAAGTGAACAATTGTCTACATATTTTATATCTGATCCTAATAAATTTCATGCTTTATCATCAAAAGATGATATATGTTTCGCACATGGTGCATTAAAAGCACTTGCGGCAAACGCTATGAAAATGGCGAATGATATTCGTTGGTTAGC
This sequence comes from Amedibacillus sp. YH-ame6, assembly GCF_053848845.1. NCBI lineage: Bacteria > Bacillati > Bacillota > Erysipelotrichia > Erysipelotrichales > Erysipelotrichaceae > Amedibacillus > Amedibacillus sp. YH-ame6. Next base: position 13,207 of record NZ_JBSPEZ010000026.1, on the reverse strand, counting down.
AAGCGGTCCAAGATGTGGATTGGGTGAAATTAAAATCCCAGAAAATGAACCAGGAAGTTCCATTATGCCTGGAAAGGTAAATCCTACACAATGTGAGTCCTTAACCATGGTTGCTACACAAGTTATGGGAAATGATGCGACGATTGGATTTGCCGCAAGCCAAGGTAACTTTGAACTCAATGTCTTCATGCCAGTTATTATTTATAACTTTCTTCAATCCGTTTCCTTGTTAAGCGATGGCTTAACCTCCATTCGTGTACACTGCATAGAAGGATTACAGGCAGATGAAGAAAAGATGAACTACAATCTACACAATTCCTTAATGTTAGTTACTGCATTAAACCCTTATATTGGATATGAGAATGCTGCTGCATGCGCAAAGAAAGCACACAAAGAAAATATCTCTTTAAAAGAAGCTTGTATCTCTTTAGGACTACTTACTTCTGATGAATTTGATTCTTATATCGTACCAGAAAAGATGGTATAAAAACGTTAGAGCACATTCGCTCTAACGTTTATTTTATACTTCCAAATACTCTAAGATGTTCTTTTCTACGATATACTTCATTTAAAAAATCATAAAATTCTTGATCCGATTGATCCATGTGTTCTAAAATTTTGAATGGATCACGAATGGTTTTCGCATGTTCCTTTAAGATTTCTGCAGTTAAGCGTACCTTTTCTTGACTAACACCCACCATCCCTGTATGGATATGAATCACTTCATCAAATCTTGTGATGACATAAAAATCAATTTGATATACATTGGCACCATTGACTGGTGTCTTCGCAACCACATGAAACCACACCTTAAATACATCAATATCTTCATATGGCAAAAAGCTCATTGCTTCTTCAATCTTCCCTTTACGTATTTGACTTACCATTTTAGGATATCCTTTTTTATCTTGTTTCTTCACATAGTAAATTCCCTTTTCTCTAAATTCATACAATTCCCTAGGAAGGAAAATAGATACATTGAAATAAAAGAACCCAATCACCGCAACAATGATTGTTGTCACTACAATGACAACTAATGGAAAGGTTTCACTTGCCTCTTTGTTCTGCGAGAGATCCATAAGATTTAACGTTAACACCACAAAGAAGCCTACAAGGATCCAGCAAATTGGAAACATACAACACGCTATAAAAAACAATCGCTTTTTACTGTATTGCGTTTTATTCCAAGAGGATATAAGATCCCCTGCTTTATCTAACGGTATGTGTTCACGTTTATGAACAATGATATCTTCATAATGATCCATCGTATAAGAGGTTAGTGGAATCTTACTCTTTTGAATATCTTCACAAAGTTTCTCTTTCATTTGCATTTCATGATGGAGCGATTGCAATTCCTTTGCTTGATGTTCCATAAGTTCTTCTAATGTTATCTCATGTTCATAGTATCTACGAATCTCTTCCATAGTAATACCCAAACTACGAAATAGCTTTATCTCTTTTAAGCGTTTTATATTTTCATTTGTGAACTCACGATATTTATTCTCTGGATCTCTTTCTATTTTAATGAGACCCATTTCTTCATAAAATCGAATATTGTGTGCACTGAGTCCTATGCTACTTTCAACTTCTTTGATTTTCATATACATTCCCTCTGCTTTCACTCTCAGTAAACACCTTAAGGGTACTTGAAGGTCAAGCTCTTTTACAAATATTTCTTAAAAAACATAAATATCGCTTCCCAATTCTCTTAAATCTTGTTCTTTTACAACTTGATAAACTCCCTTTTTCTTCTTTTCTATATATCCTTCCTTAATAAACTTGCACAACACCCTTTGCAGTTGACGATAGCTACAACCTATCATATCTGCGGCATCTTGCTGATTATCATAAAAATATCCTTGGTTCATACTTGCACAAATATATGCTGCTAAACGATTTTCAACAGGATAAGTCAACGATACAGATTTGTTATGATTGCTACGAATTAATTTCTGACTCAACTGAGAAGCTAACATATACATAAAATTCGCATCCTTTAACATACTCTCTTTATGTTGTATAGGTAATATGAGGCAATCCATATCACATAACGCTATAACATCGTTGATGATTCGATGTTGTTGAAAGAATTCCACATCTCCAATCACCATAAAAGGGTTCAAAAAAGAATGCAACGTACTTTCTCCATTATGCGTTATATATAATGTTTTTGCTCTCCCATTCACGATAAACACAATTTCCTTCAAAAGAGAACCTGCATTCATCAAGTAATCCCCTTTTTGATAATGCCTTAGTTTTAAATGTTGCATCAGTTCTTTTCCCATATGATTTTGTATATCATACATTTGCAAATACTCTGATAATGTCTTTTTCATATTCATCACCTGTATACATTATGACATATGTCATATTCATTATACAATCCTTACGTTATACTTTCTTCAAAGAGGTGAGTACATGGAACTGATATTAGCAATGTTAAGTGGTATTATATGCACCATTATGTTGGCATGGAATGGTCAATTATCCACTGCCATAGGAATTTATCTTTCGACTTTTGTTATACATATTTTAGGATTACTTACCATTTGGTTGTATTGTAAATGGAAACATCTTCGCATTCCATTTCATAATCATTTGCCTTGGTTTTTCTATATGGGTGGTGTGATTGGTGTATTGACGGTATTCTTTAATGTATACACGATTGAAGCTATAGGCGCTTCTTTGGTAAGTGCTTTAGGACTTTTAGGACAGTTATGTGCATCTCTTGTGCTAGAACAAAAAGGTTGGCTAGGTAGTGTTCAAAGCAATATTACAAAAAGCAAACTAGTATCCCTTGGAATTATCGTTATTGGAATTGGGGTGATGTTGTTATGACGTTATGTTTTCAAGTTCTATGTGCCTTTACGGCCGGTATCACCGTTGTCGCTGCACGAAGTATCAACGCCTATTTAGCGAAACATGTAGGTGCGAGCCAAAGTAGTTTCTTTAATTACTTAACAGGTCTTATTACAAGTTTTATCTTATTGTTAATCCTATCGTTTCCTACACTACAAAGTTTATCAAAACTCACACAGTTACCAAACTATTGGATGTTATTGGGTGGTGTCATTGGTGTCGTAAATATTATGATTTTAAATATTGTCGTAAATAAAGTTGCTCCCATTCAGTTAACCCTTGTCATCTTTATTGCACAATTAGGAAGTGGTATGTTATTGGATTTATTTTTATATCAAATCTTTTCATTCCAAAAATTGGTTGGTTGTATCATTGTATTGTTGGGATTGTTACATTATCAATATGCCATGAAAAAATCAGAATTACAAAAAAAAGGCAAATAGCCTTTTTTAAATACTTATATTCTAGCAACTCCACTATCCTTTGCGGCTTTCGCTACTGCTTTCGCCACTCCATCCGCAACACTCTTATCAAGTGCACTAGGAATGATATAATCTGGACTAACCTTATCCCCTACCATATCCGCAATTGCATACGCTGCGGCTATTTTCATTTCTTCGTTAATATCACTTGCACGGACACTCAATGCTCCTTTAAAAATTCCTGGGAAAGCAAGCACATTATTGATTTGATTCGCAAAATCACTACGTCCTGTTCCTACGATATAAGCACCCGCTTTTTTTGCTAAATCAGGCATAATTTCTGGTGTTGGATTTGCCATTGGTAATACGATAGATTTGGCATTCATACTCGCAACCATTTCTTCACTCACAATACCAGGTGCAGATACACCGATAAACACATCGCTTCCCTTCATCGCATCCGCAAGACTTCCTTGTAAACCATCTTTATTGGTAATCTCTGCGATTTCTTGTTTTTCGTTGTTTAATCCTGCTCTACCTTTGTATACAATTCCTTTACTATCACAAAGAATAACATCACCAAATCCCATAGTAAGTAATAATTTCGCAATGGCAATACCCGCAGATCCTGCACCATTGATTACCATCTTCAAAGAACCCATTGTTCTTCCTGTTAATTTTACTGCGTTGCATAAAGCCGCAGCTGTTACAATAGCTGTACCATGTTGATCATCATGGAATACAGGAATATCACAGATTTCCTTTAAACGTGTTTCAATCTCAAAACAGCGAGGAGCAGAAATATCTTCTAGGTTAATTCCACCAAAACTTCCTGCTAATAAAGAAATCGTACGAATAATCTCTTCTGTATCTTTGCTACGTATACAAAGTGGAATCGCATCCACATCACCAAACTCTTTAAATAAAACACATTTTCCTTCCATAACAGGCATTCCTGCTTCAGGACCAATATCTCCTAACCCAAGAACTGCAGTTCCATCTGTTATTACAGCAACTAAATTACCTCTACCTGTTAATTCATAGCTTTTGTTTACATCTTTTTGTATTTCTAGACAAGGAGCAGCTACTCCTGGAGTATATGCCACACTTAAGTCATCTCTTGTATTAATCGCTACTTTTGAGTGAATATCTAGTTTTCCCTTCCACTCTGCGTGCATACGCATTGCTTCTTTTGCATAATCCATGAATGAATCCTCTCTTTCTATTTGTATTAATAGTAACACAATAAAAAAAAGATAGAAATAAGAAAACTACATAGCTATTAGGAAATTGGTTCATACTATTGAAAAAGGAGTTGGCTATATGAAAGAGTTGTCACTACGCTATGAACATCGTATGCAAAATGAACCATGTCTGCTTACTTTTGAAGTATTCGCAGATCTTCATGTCCTCTTACCAAAACGCAATAGAAAATTAGAGAATGCACTTGATGATATATGGGAACGTAAAGTAAAAGATGTAATTATATTAGGGGATTTAAGTGCACAGGGTTTTATGTTTCAATTAGAACAATGTCTTAAACAATGTAAGGAATATCCCATTCGCTATATGATTGCCTTAGGAAATCATGACATTTATTCTATGAAAGAAAAAGCACAAGTGCATATACACCCTCTTTATAAAGAACTTGTTCTCTTACATCATTCTACCTTGTATTATGAAGAACAAAGAGAAGGGTTTTCCTTTTATGTATTGAACAGTGAAAAACCTGATAAAAATCATGCCTATTATAGTCCCCAACAACTCCTTTGGTTAAAGGAACACCTAGAGAAAGCCGATCCTCATAAACCTGTCTTTATATGTTGTCATCATCCTTTGATGCATACTCATCCAAATATGAACACTCCAGAAAACACAATGGGTTTTCAAAGTCATGAACTTACAAGGATCGTAAATATACATCCCCTTGTAATCTTTTTAAGCGCTCATATCCATAATAGTTACGAGATATGTACTATCTATTGCGATCATAAGCTATTCGAAATCAATGTGCCTTCTTTTACGAATACACAATATGGAGAAAAAAAGGAAGAGGTCGGCTATCAATTACAACTATTTCATGATTTCCTTTACATTCGAACAAGGGATTACCATACCCATGAATGGATTTTATCTCATGAATATATATTAGATTTTAAAAGTCATCAATGCATTCCTTATACCCAAGAAGCCCATAATGCATAAATTTCATCATAAAACGATTTGATTTTGTTTATTTCTACAAAATCTTCACACGTTCTTAACACCAGAACCATCTTTTTATATACTAATCCCAACAAGAAACTGATATAATTATGAAAAGGTGATGAGATGAAACATAACTTCCTAAAAGATTTACTTTTTACACTTGTAATACTCGTTATTTGTACGATTGTATCCAATCTTATGATTCATATGAATATTCGTATTGAGAATGTTGTTATGATTTATCTTATAGGGGTACTTTTCATAATGATTCAATCCAAAAATTTTATTTGGGGGATCACTGCTGGAACCTTAAGCATCATTGCATTTAACTACTTTTTCACACAACCTACATTTTCCTTTCAAATCTATGATCAAAACTATATTGTGACCATTATTATTTTCTTATTCGTATCTTGTTTTACAGCGGTACTTATCAATCAGTTACAAAAGCATGTACGAATTGCGAAACAACAAGAATACCAAACAAAAGCTCTCTATGAAGTGAGTAGAGGGTATTTTCAATTGACCGGTATACATAACATTATTGATAAAAGTTTAAAAGCTCTTTATGATTACCAACAAATCATAAGTGTTGTGTATTACTTTAATCGAAAGAAGAGAAAACTCATTCGCTTTGAAAATGATTCCAATGTACAAGAGAGAAAAGATAGTGAAGAAGCACTCGCCAAATGGTGTTTTGATAATCGATGTGAGTGTGGACATGGCACAAGCTTTTATGAACAAAAGAGATGGACATATCGTCCATTGATTCATAAAGATGAAATCATTGGGGTATACGCTACCCTATATACTTCTGAATTGACTACAGAACAAGAAATGTTTATTACGACTATGACGTCTCAAATGGTAATTGCGATTGAACGTGAGCGTTTATTTGAAGAACAAGAAGAAACAAAAATTGAAATAGAAAAAGAAAAACTTCGCAATAGTTTACTTCGTAGTATTTCTCATGATTTACGTACGCCATTAACAGGTATTGCAGGTTCTGCATCTCTCATCGTGGATAACTATGATACTCTTGAGAAAGAATCTATTTATTCCCTTGTGAAAAATATTAGTAGTGATGCGATATGGCTCGAGCAACTTGTAGAAAATCTATTAAATATGACGCGAATACAAGATGGAAAACTTATCTTGAAACGACAAAAAGAAGTCGTGGATGATGTTATTTGTGAAGCTGTACAAGTATGTGAATCAAGAAGAGGTGCACATATCATTGAAATGAAGCTTCCTGAACAAGTAACGCTCGTTGAGATGGATGGAAAACTCATTGTACAAGTACTCATAAACTTTATAGACAATGCTATCAAACATACCGATGATGGTTCACGTATCGAAATACGTTGTTGTAGGAAACATAACCATGCAATTTTTGAAGTTATGGACGATGGTGAAGGAATTGATGAAAATATCAAAGATAAGTTATTTGAAAGCTTTGAGACAACCAAGCGAGAACGTTCAGATTCTCGAAGAGGTGTTGGTCTAGGCTTATCCATTTGTAAATCTATTATTGAAGCACACCATGGAAGAATATTTGCACACAATCGTAAAGAAGGACACGGCGCAATCTTTGGCTTTATTTTACCACTAGAGGAGGAACAAGTATGAATGAAAAAATCTTATTGATCGAGGATGATAAAAATATTATTAAATTTTTAAGTCTTTCCCTTGAAACCAATCAATACAAACTCATTAACACAACCCATGGAATTGAAGGAATATCCCTATTTATGACCGATAATCCTGATTTGATTCTCTTGGATTTAGGATTACCTGATATTGATGGTATGGAAGTATTAAAACAAATACGAGCACAAAGTGAAGTGGCCATCATTGTGGTTAGTGCTAGAGGTCAAGAAAAAGAAAAAGTCGATGCCCTAGATGCAGGTGCTGATGATTATATTACCAAACCCTTTCATATCAATGAATTGTTGGCGAGAGTTCGCGTTGCATTACGAAAAAAATCCCCTTCCGTTGTGAAAGAAAAAACGTTTACTTGTGATGCTTTATTTATAGACTTTGAAAAATATAAAGTATGTGTAAATGAAAAAGAGATTCATTTAACTCCAATTGAGTTTAAGTTATTAACATTGCTTGTAGAAAATGCAGGAAAAGTATTAACTCACAGCTTCATTATAAAGAAAGTTTGGGGTTATAATAGCTGTGAAGATTCGCAATCTTTACGTGTCTTTATGGCAAATTTAAGAAGAAAAATAGAAGAAGATAGCTCTAGACCACATTATATATTAACAGAGGTTGGTGTAGGATATCGTTTCATAGAACGATAAAAAAAGCAGAAATTCTGCTTTTTTTCATCACATCAATAAATGAAAATCATACTCAATATCCTTTTTCTATAGAAAAATAATTTTCAACTATTCAAGCAACAAGGCTAAAAACCAAAACCTCGATAATGAATTCGTACCATTTTACATAACCATTACTTATATTGACTTTGAGGTCATATGTGATATACTGAAGTAGATAATTAGTGAGGGAATAATAAACTTTGTTTGTTTAAATTGTATCATGTTAAGGAGGGGTATCATGAAGAAAAAAAATAAAAAAATCATTTTTAATAATTGCATTTACCTTTGTAGCAATGATTGGATTAAGTACAAGTGTAGATGCAGCATATACATATAGAGTATTAAAATCATATAATTATGATTATAATACTCTTTTGGGTACGATTAGCAATGATTTTGGACATAAATATATTAATGTGGCTGATGATGCTAGACGTTATAAAACTACGGATAATGCAGTTTCAAATGGCTGGAATTATGTAAGAATGGAAGTTGTTCATTACTATAAAAATTACGACCTAAATTGGTAATTTTTTAATCTTAATATTTATTCTTAGCACTTATTATCTTAATCAGCTAGAGCTGTCGTTTATTCTAGCTGATTTTATATGAAAGCGGGTAATTATATGATTGAATTAAAAAATCTATCTATCGAAACTAGACATAAAATACTTACGGATGTTAACTTTATTTTTTTAGATAATAAAATTTATGGCATTGTCGCAGAGAATGGATCCGGAAAGACAACATTATTTCGCACACTTGTAAATCTGAGGAAAAGGAAAAACGGTATTGTCCTTTTTGATTTGCACTCTTCAGAAAAAATGATGAAGGATATTTTCTATTTTGAAAGTATTGAATGGTTAGATAAAAATTTAAATGGCCTCGATTATATGAAATTCGTCAAAAACATATGGAAGTCAAATAAAAAAATTGATGATGTAATAAAAGATTGGAGTATGGAGGATTATATTAAATTACCAATAAAAAAATATTCTTTAGGGATGAAACAAAGACTTGTTATAGGTCTATACATCATAAGCGATGCGAAATATCTTATTATGGATGAAATCACAAATGGTCTTGATGAAGATAATCGAAAACATTTTTTTCACCAAATTCTTGAGCTAAAAGAAGAAGGAAAAACAATATTGATTTCATCTCATTATAAAGATGAAATTGTACAGCATTGTGATTGTGTTTTACAAATACATAATACAAAGCTAGTTGAGGTGTCATCATGACTTATTTTTCTCTTCTTTTAAAAAAAATTAGAAAGAAGAAATTAATGTTTGTACCTATTGTTTTTGTGTCAATTTTCTTAGTTATACTATATATTGGGAATCTCAATACAGCATCTTTTTTGAAAAAAAATTTACAGTCTAGTATGGAAGAAATTGAATTGTTAAAGAAAGATATCATTGGATTTAATGAAGAAATTAAGAAATATGAACCAAGTAGTGAACGATATCAAAATATAAAATACAATATAGAAATCGCAGAACAAAGAGGAAAACTTCTTAAGCTAAGATTAGAAGCATATGAGAACGAAAATTGGAAAACATACTATGAGTCAGATTGCAAACTTACCGAAATCACCTTGAAAACAGTACTAGCCAATGAAGAAAACTATAGTAGCAATTTGCTTCGATCACTAAAAACCAATAAGAAATATGCACAATATAGAGCAAGCCACAATTTAACATATGATGAGCGTTTCGCTCCAACACAAGGAATCTCTTATATGATAAGGGTCTTAAATGACTATCTACCTTTGATACTAGTCTTCCTGTCGATTTTTATATCTTCAAATATGTATAGTTCTTGTTATGAAAATGATTTGAATATTCATAATGTAATACCAATCAATAGAATAAAAAAACAAAGAGATAAACTGTTAGTTGGTGTAATTTGTTGCATATTGATTTTCATGTTTTTGATTGCTATACCAATAGTTTGTGGAGTATTTGGTAATGAATTAGGAAACCTTCAATCCCCGTTATTAACGTATACACTAGAAGGTGAAAGTATTTACATATCTATAATAAGTGTATTACCACAAGTACTTTTAATAAGTCTACTTTCTATTTTCTTTATTGTGAATACTGTTTCCATCATTTCTTTGATTTTTAAACGGCAATTGACATGTTTAATTGTATCTCTAGCTGTTCTTTTAAGTTTAATGTGGATAACTACGACAATCGTTCCATTATACACTGTTATGCATTTTTCTCCAACAACGTACTTTTTTTCATTAAAAATTATAAGTGGAGAGCTTATGAATACCATACAAAATTCGAATGTAACTTTTGTAAATGGAGTCATCATTTTATGTGCTAGTAATTTCTTACTATTTACTATCCATTATATAAGTTCTAAGTTTGTTTTAGAGAAGGTGAAATAAATGTTTGAATATGCGAAATTTTTGAGTAAAAGAGTTCTATGTAGAACATCAAATATTACACTTGTTTTCTTGTCTGTTTTTGTAGTATTCATTTTTTTGATAATGAATATAAGTGCGCAAGGAGAATTAAGAAGTAAACTAGAAATTCAAATCAAAACAGACTTAGAAGTAGTGGAAATGTATTCAAATAAAATGTCAGAATTACCAAATGGAAGTGAAGAGTACTCATTCTATGAGTCGAATATCAAAATTGCAAAATCTAATACGAAAACATTTAAAAAAATCATTTCATATATAGATGAAAAAAATTGGCCGAAGTTTTATGAAGCATATAGCAAAGAGCTAAACTATCAAAAGCAGATGGAAGATAAGGCTTCAAGTATGATGAATAATGATGATACTAAGATATCATCTATAGGTGTAGGTTCTCAATTAGTTTATATAAGACATTTAAATGAAAATAACTTAATTTATGAAGAACGCGATTTCCCCATTTTTGGTTTAACGTTTATGACCTCGATGATGCAAATCATTCTACCTACTCTGATGACAATCTTATGTGTATATATTTTATCACAAGTATTTACACTTGATTATTCAAAAGGAGAAAATATCAGTATATTGCTTCCAATTGACAAGAAAAAAATAGTTCTGTCAAAACTTCTTGTAGGTATTGCTTTTTCTCTGCTTGTGTACTCCATAATTCTATGTTCCTCTTTCCTACTAGCTACATTACTAAGTGGCAATAGTGGATGGAATTATCCAATTGTCTTATTAGATAAAAATACAGATTCATGGATTATAATTACTGTCCTTAGTTTGATCAAAGATTGGTTTTTCCTAGGTGCTTTATTCTTTGTAAGCATAACTCTTTTTTCCTATTTACTATCCATTATTGTAAAAGAGGATGTATATTTATTTTTCTTAGTATCATGTATTATATTAGGATTGTCGTATATGCCAACAATAATTGATAGCATGAAATCAATCGCCCATGTACTACCAACTACATATATGAATTGCGTTAATGTTACATTGGGCAACCTCTCTACACAATACTCAAATACTGAAATCAATACATCTACTGGTACTCTAGTATTGACAATTTCTATTATAATTCAATCCATAATGTGTTTTCTTTACAATGTGGGAACTCGAATATACAATCTTAAGGAATCACAATAAACTATAGGTTATAGAAGTAAAAAAAGAATCTTTTAAAGTACAGCGGAATTAATCTCTCTCCTTCGAAAATAACGATATTTAGAAAATGTACTTTGAAAAACACCAAAAAAGCAGAAACTCTGCTTTTTTTATTTATAATGGCGCAATAAATTAGTGCGTGGGTGTGGCTACGCTATAAATTCTGTAGTTGCTATTTATTTTAGCCTTTAACATTTTGTGTGGCTACTATTTTCAAAAATAAAACCCTTCATGATATGATTTCTTTGCCGAGAAACATATACACGAAGGAGGGACTAATCCCATGTATGATTTTATCATAGATTTATTCAATATTGATAGTACTAAAATTGATTCCGTTTTTTCTCTGTCTTCTAATGATGTCACTGAATTTCACATCACTTTAGTAAAAGAAAATTTGCCTTGTCCTTATTGCCATGGCACTTCTCATGCAAATGGTTTATCCAGACCTAAAATCATTAATCATTCAAAACTTACAGATCGTAAAGCGATTAATGTCTTCAAAAATAATTGGTATAAATGTTAGAGTGTATTAAAACTTTTTCTGGCTCTAATTCTTTTTCTTTTTTCTAATTTCAAAAATTCTTATCTTTCTCTCAACAATATAATATTATGAAACAATTATCAAATCTAAACTATACTTATAAAATGGTAGCTGAAAATAACCATGTCTCTATTACTCAAGTTCAGCGCTATTTTGATAGCTTTGTTAATTTTCCTAGAATCACGCTTCCTGAGTCCATAGGCATAGATGAGCTTCATTCTAAGATGACGCATCGTTCCAATTCTGCATACTTGTGTGTTATGGTCGATAATACCCAACGTTCTCTTTTTGAAATACTCCCCTCCCGTTCTAAAGCGAAGCTTATACGCTACTTTGACAAAATACCTCAAGTGGAACTTAATCGTGTTAAATGCGTTACACTCGATATGTGGGAGCCTTATAAAGCAATTGCTCTACGTTACTTTAAAAATGCGATTATAGCTATCGATCCATTTCATGTTGTTGAGCACCTTATGAGTGCTTTTCTTGTATCCGACTCAATATACTATATCAAGTCGACTCTACAAGCAGTAGTTATTATCTTTTGAAATCATGGAAAGACTTGATTGAGAAAGATATCTTCCTAGATAATGAACCAGTTTATAATAAACACTTCAAAAAGAAACTTAATAAACGTGATTTACTTGACATGATATTAAATATCAGTGAAAATTTAACACTTGGTTACCGATTAAAAGAGATGTACCTTAAATTTAATAAAGAAGCTACAGAAAATGATTGTGAACAGTGGTTTGATTCTATTTTAAACGCATTTGTTCAGGCGAATCTTTCAGAATATTATGGATTTATAATTACCCTTAAGAACTGGAGAACTGAGATACTCAATTCTTTTAAAAGACCCATCGATGGAAGAAAACTGAGTAATGCATTATCAGAAAATATAAATGGACAGATACGAACATATTTATCTGTTTCAAATGGTGTGTCTAATTTTGTAAGATTTAGAAAACGATGTATTTTTTCTCTTAATCCAAAAGTGTTTTACTCGATAACAGACCAATTAAGGTCAGACAAAATAACTAAAAAACACAAAAAATAAAACAATTAAGAGGGTGTAAATATTTTTGTGTAAACTCAATCAATCCAATAGTTGGGGTTTGTCAATATAAATGTGTAATTTTTTTACAAATATTTTAGGAAGTGCTAAATCTTAATGATAAAGCTTTCCTTTTTCATTAAAGCATTATGAAAATATACTAGTAATTCATGTAGGGGT
>NZ_JBSPEZ010000025.1:0-39893 GCF_053848845.1 Amedibacillus sp. YH-ame6 | reverse complement strand
CCTACATGAATTACTAGTATATTTTCATAATGCTTTAATGAAAAAGGAAGGCTTTATCATTAAGATTTAGCACTTCCTAAAATATTTGTAAAAAAATTACACATTTATATTGACAAACCCTTTCGTTTGCATGTTTCATGCACGAAATCCTTTTCTTATAAAAATGCTTTTGTTGTATTTGCGAAATGTACTTTCGCAACAGCTTGTAATTCTTCTTTTCCAAAACGCTTTACAAATGCGCGAATGTTTTCATCTACCTTTGCGCCTGCACCTTTTAAGAAGGTAAAATCATAACGTTGATTCATATCTTCCATTGCCTTTAAGAATGCATAACGAGCAATGACAGAACCACAAGCAACCGAAAGATACTTATTTTCTGCTTTGGTTTCAAAGTGAATATCTTTTACGATTTCTTTTTCTTGGGATAGGTAGCGATAATAGGAAGTCTTCTGTACAAATTGATCAATAATACAAAAAGAAGGAAGGCTTCCTAGTTTCTTTTGTAAATGGACATACGCTTGATTATGTAGTTTGGATTTGATCGCAACCATATTATTGGTTGGGTGAATGCGATTGTAGGTGGCGTTATTTAGAATTAATAGGGAATAGGTTAAGCGTTCCATTAACAATGGAGCGATGCTCATAATGTAGTCATCTTGAATAGCTTTGGAGTCTTGAATTTTTAATTCTTTTAGAAAATTCACATCTTCTTCCTTGACGCAACAAGCACAAACGGTAACTGGACCAAAATAATCTCCAGTACCCACTTCATCGCTACCGCATTGTGGGTATACGTTCTTCGTCGTTGTCTTTTGGGTGGATGGTGTAGAAGAATCTTGATGGGCACTGCCATAAAAATCTGCACCTTCTCCTTGGAATACCACCTTTCCAGATTCATATGCGGTGATGACACAATCACTTGTCTTTACTTGGTAAAGGGCATAAGGAGGTGTTTTACGTACGCTGGCATTGTGTAGGGAAGCTTTTAAAGCATACATTTCTTGTGTACTCATAGTAACTGTTTTTGTGGACATTCCAATTTCCTCCTCATAACTGCAGTTATTTTACCATATAATACAAGGGAATGGCTATGAAGTTTATGCATTCTCATTTATTTTATTAGTAAATATGGTAAAATAATGAAGGAATGTTTGAATAAAGAAAGGATGTTGTGTATATGAATGCTGTGACGTTGATGAACATGGTGATTGTTGTCCTGTTGGTATTCTTTATGTTCAGTGGATATCGACAAGGATTTTTATTAAAACTGTTAAGCATCCTTTCTTTTTTTGTATTAGGTTTTGTGACTTGGTATTTATCCCAACCATTATCAGAAATGTTTTCCCTTTATCCTAAAGAGAGCATACCACAACTTGGCATTGCGAGTGTGGAGAATGTACTTTACAATAACTTGAATCGTTTTACTGTATTTGTTATTTTGTTTGTATTCTTATATGTTCTTTTATTGCTTGTTCGTCCAGCCATCAAGGTACTACAAAATATCCCTGTAATATCTACCATCAATCGATTGGCAGGGTGTTTGTTAGGAGGACTACAAGCATTGTTAATCCTGTTCTTGTTAAGTTTTGTGATGCGCTTTCCAGGATGGGAGTTGGGAAATACACTAGTTTCACAATCGTATTTACGCTATTGTGAACCAGTTTCTAAACTTGTTTTCTTTTACATAGATTTAAATGAGTTGGATGAAGCGTTACAAAGTGATAAGACGTTTACACAAGAAGAAATCAATCGCTATTACGATTGGCTTCTGAAACAAAATGTGAGTGAGGAGAACGCAGCACAAATCGTTTCTATGCTGCGAAGCGAATAATTATGAAAATAGAAATAGAATCGTTAGAATTAAATATTGTAAAAGAACAGTTTTTAAAGTACTGCTCTTTTTCCTTGGGAAAACAGAGAATTCGACAATTACAGCCCCATTTTGATGCGCTTTGGGTAGAAAGAGAACTAAGAAGAGTAAAAGAAGCGTTTGATTTGGTTGTGCGTTATGGAAATCTACCATTTGGTGGAGTTCACGATATCGGTGGTAGTATTCAAGATGCCATGAAAGATCGTATGTTAAGCGCAGCTGATTTACGTGATATCGCGGATGGGATTCGTGCATGCGAACATGTGTCCAAATACTTTAAGGCAAGTGAATTGGAAACTCCTTATCTGAAAGAATTGATAGATTCGTTTAGTGATCATAGAGGAGTAGCGAGCCACATAGAAGCTTGTATTTCTGTGAATCAGGAAGTTCTAGATAATGCGAGTAGTGAACTTCGAACTCTACGAAGAAGTATTTTAATGTGTAACAGTGATATTTCACATGAGGTACAACGCGTAATCTCTAAGAATTCTTCAAAATTAATGGATACTATTACAACGATACGTAATGGTAGAACTTGTATTCTAGTAAAAATAAGTGAAAAGAATAGTGTGGATGGTTTGATTCATGGAGAGAGTGCTTCTGGACAAACCGCTTATGTAGAACCAAGAAGTTTGATTATTTTAAATAATAAGCTACAAAGTTTACGTAGTCAGGAACAAGAAGAAATTGAACGTATTTTATATATGTTAAGTCAAGAAGTGAAAGGTGTTGGTTATGAACTTCTTGGAAATTTAGATACCTTTGCGCTTTTGGATGAAATCTTTGCGAAGGCTTTATGGGCAAAAGAAGTGGATGGGTGTGTCGCAATGCTGAATACGAAAGATCACCATCTCTACATAGAACAAGCACGACATCCCTTAATTAAACAAGAAAGTGTTGTACGTAATACCTATGAAATAAAAGCTCCATACCATAATCTTTTAATCACTGGTTCAAACACTGGAGGTAAAACCGTTACCTTAAAAACCATTGGGTTATTTGTGGAAATGACACTTTGTGGAATGCCTGTTGCGGCAGAAAAAGCACTTGTGCCATTGTTTGATTCCATTTATGTAGATATTGGAGATGATCAATCTATTCAAGAATCTCTATCTACGTTTTCTTCGCACATTTCAAAACTTGCGAATATTTGTAAACGTGCAAGTCGCAATTCCATTGTTTTATTGGATGAGTTAGGAAGTGGGACAGATCCTAGAGAGGGAGAACCACTTGCAGTGGCAATTTTGGATGATCTTCGTAAATCAGGTGCGATGATCATTGCGACAACTCATTATTCTGCCTTAAAACATTATGGTTCTAAAAATGAAGATATTTTATTATCAAGTGTAGAATTTGATATGGAACATATGCGTCCTACCTATCGGTATATAGAAGGGGTAAGTGGACAATCCAATGCCTTTGAAATAGCACGACGTTATGGATTAAAAGAAAGTGTTTTAGAAAAAGCAAATCAATTAAAAGAAGAATCACGTTCTGCGGCAGATCAGGCGATGGATAAATTAGAAGCGACTTTATTAGAAAATCAACAAGTCAAAGATCAGATGAGTGAGCGTTTGGCGGATATTAAAGCATTACAAGAAAGCTTGGAAAAAGAAAAACGAAAACTGGAGAATGAAAAGGCGCATATTCTTCAACAGGCAAAACTAGAAGCTGAAAAACTATTAGATCAAACCAAAGAAGAAGCTCAAGATATCTTAGATTCTTTTAAGGCAATCAATGAAGAAACAAAGCCTCATGAAGTTACAGATTTGAAAACTCGATTAAAGGGTATGCAACAAGATGAGGAAGTAGATGAAGAAAGTGATGAAGTGTTCTCTGTAAAGGATTATGTGTTAATCAAACAATATCATTATTATGGAGAGATTTTATCCATCAATAAAGATAAAGTATGTGTTCTTGCGAATGGGATGAAAATGAATGTGACAAGCAAAGATATCACGCATGCCAAACGTCAAGTACAGAAAAAATCGAAAAAAGAATATACGTCAAAGAGTGTAAAGAGCATTTCTTTGGAATGCAATGTCATTGGCATGCGTGTAGGAGAAGCTCTTCCAGTCATTGATAAGTATTTGGATGATGCCATTTTATGTAAAGCGTATACTGTACGCTTGATTCATGGTGTTGGTACAGGAGCTCTTCGTAAAGGTGTCCATGACTATTTAAAACGCAATCCACGTGTGGAGAGCTTTGTGATGGGTGGTCAAGGAGAAGGTGGCTTAGGTGCTACTGTTGTGACTTTGAAACAGAAAGGGAAGTGATGATATGGCCAATATGGCAAAAATAGAAGATAAGCTTGCCATTTTACCGCCACTCCCTGGTTGTTATTTGATGAAAGACAAACAAGGAGCAATCATTTACGTTGGAAAGGCAAAAAAATTAAAGAATCGTGTACGTCAATACTTTGTTGGCGCACATGATTTTAAGACTACCCGCCTTGTTAGTAACATCGATGATTTTGAGTATATCGTGACGGGTAGTGAGAAAGAAGCACTCCTATTAGAAATCAACTTAATTAAGAAACATACTCCACCTTTTAATATCATGTTTATGGATGATAAAACTTATCCTTACTTGAAATTATCAAAGGAGAAAGCACCGATTCTAAAAGTCGTACGCAATACAAATGATCGCAAAGCAGAATACTTTGGTCCTTTTCCCGATAGTTCTGCAGCGTATGATACAGTAAAGTTACTAAATCGTATCTATCCTCTTCGTAAGTGTAAAAAACTTTCCAAGAAAGAATGCTTATATTATCATATGGGACAATGCTTGGCTCCTTGTGTATATGACATTGATCCTAAAACATATACGGATATGGCAGCGGGAATTCGTAAGTTCTTGAAGGGGGATGCAAAAGAGTTACTACAAGAATTAAAAAGCGAAATGGAACAAGCAAGTGAAGAACTTGCGTTTGAAAAAGCAAAAGAAAAGTTAGATTTAATTCAAGCCATTCAACATGTGACAGCGCGTCAACAAATCGATTTTAAAGATCGTAAAGATCGAGATGTATTTGGGTATTATATAGACAAAGGATATATTTCAATTCAAGGGTTCTTTGTTCGTGGAGGGAAGTTATTGGAGCGAACCTTATCCATTACTCCTTTATATGAAGAGGGAGAAGATGCTTTTGTGTCTTTTGTATTACAATATTACGCATCCAATCCATTACCGCAAGAGATTTTGATTCCAAAAGAGTATTCCATTGAACATCTAGAAGAAATCTTAGATACGAAGATTTCACAACCAATTCGTGGAGATAAACTAAAGCTAGTAGAAATGGTATTACATAATGCGAAGAATGCACATGAACAAAAATTTGAATTAGTAGAGCGTAAGGTGAATCGTAGAGAAGAGGGAATGGCACAGTTGTGTAGTCTTCTTCAACGAGAGATTCATCGAATTGAACTTTTTGATAACTCTCATATCTCAGGAACTTTTAATGTTTCTGGTATGGTTGTATACAAAGATGGAGAAGCAAGTAAACAAGATTATCGGGTGTATAAGCTTGGTGAATATAGTAGTGACTTGGATTCTATGAAAGAAGTGGTCTATCGACGGTATGTTCGACTCCTAAAAGAACGTGCGAAGTTTCCTGATTTACTTATTGTGGATGGTGGACAGTTGCAAATTGAAGCCGCAAAAGAAATTATAGATGCGTTGGATGTTTCCTTATGCATTTGTGGATTAGTGAAGGATGATCACCATCGTACGAGTAATTTGATGGATGTACATGGAAATATCTTACCTGTTGCTCGTGATAGTTCATTGTTCTTCTTATTAACGCAAATGCAAGATGAAGTGCACCGTTATGCGATTAGTTTTCATCGTCGATTGCGAAATAAAGCAATGACTAAATCCATATTAGATGAAGTAGAAGGCATTGGTGAAGTCCGTAAAAAAGAAATTTGGAAACATTTTAAATCCTTAAAACGACTCAAAGAAGCCAGCATTGATGAAATAAAAGAAGTCGTTCCAGAAAAAGTTGCACAAAATATATACAATATCCTGCATAACACAGACCAAAATCAAAGTAGAGCATAAGATAAGATAGGTAGGAAATGTATAGGGGGGTAAGTGCTACGCAAAAGATACTAACACAAAGGGAAAAAGAAGTGTTTGAACTTCTAATTGCCAATTATAGTACAAAAGAAATCGCAAAACGAATGAATATATCGGATAAAACAGTTCGAAATCATATTTCCAATGTGATGTTGAAATTGGGAGTAAAAGGAAGAGCGCAAGCAGTTGTGGAACTGTTAAGATTGGAAGAATTATCATTGGATTGAATGTATAAGAGCTCATTTTGAAAAAAATGAGTTTTTATTTAGGATTTTTAGACCTTTTTCTCGTATATACATAATTGAGGAGGTCTATATGGAAAAAGCTAGATGTATTCGTTATAAGCTACATGTTAATCGTGTACAACGACGTTTTTTGTTACATCATATATATGAAGTACAACGTATTTATCAAAATGTATCCAAGCAGTTACAAAGTAATAGGAAATATACAAAGGAAGATATCTATGCGTTATTGAAGGTGCGTCATCGCTATTATTTGAAGCAGATGAATGAAATTGAAATTCAAGACCTTACCTTAGCCATATTACGATGTTCTAGACATCCTAAGGGAATTCGTGAGTATCATTGTTTGATAGGGAATAAAGAGTTGATATTTCGAGGGGTTGGGTTAGGTTCATTATCTAAGGTTCCATTGAAACATAGTAGAGATGATGCTTGTTTTGCAAGATTACGATATACAAAGCATCAGTTCATACTTTACCTTTATATAAAAAAATCTTACAAAAATGATGAAAAAGCAGGATAGTCTTATAATAGAGTTGTATGCTATAATGATAAGCGAGGTGTTGAATATGAAAGTGAAACGTAGTCTATTTGTAATTGTTTTAGTAGGGCTATTTTCTCTATGCTATTTCGTTATGAATCAGCATTATGATGAATTAGCACGCTATCCTCATGAATTAAGTGAAAAACAACGCACGCTTGTTTTAAAATATTTAAATACTGATGGAATTAACATGTTAATTTCACAGAAGATTGAACCAGATGAGTTTCTTCCCTATATTGAAATCGAAGGATTTGATATTGCCAATACGTTATGGTATGACAGGGCTTACCATACACAAACTGAAAATATTACAAAAGATTTCATTGTTCGCTTTATCAATAAGTATAAAAATCAGTTAAGTTACTCTACATTAGGAGAAACGATTACGAACTATTCTTTTAACTCGTTGATTCGTTTCTATGATGAAGGAGATCAATATCAAAATGGTACCATACTATTGCCTAATCCTTCTTATATGTACACATTGATTGGAAATAAACAAACTGTTTATACATATGAACCTAGTAATTTAGTATCTGTTGGAACGCTACCACATAGAAGCATTGTGAAAGGAGCGAAGGATGTCTTAATCAAGGAAGAAGTTCTTGCACCGTTACAACAATTATGTGCAGCTGCAGAAGATATCAATGGGATAACATGCGGAAATATGAGCATTGTTGCGGGTTATCTTTCTTACGAAGATCAAGTGAATTTATATGATATCGCACAAGAAGTTTATAAAGAAAAGGGATTGACTATGTATTGGGATTATCCAGGTCACAGTGAATATCAATTGGGATATACTATACAATTATTACCAAATGAAATGAAACCTGAAGTAAATGGCAATAAAACGGATGAGAAAGATACAAATGATGAAGTGGATTCGAATGAAGAAACCCAAGAAAACGTAAGTGAACAAGAACGTGAACAAGAGATATGGTTGAAAGATAATGCCTATAAGTATGGATTCATTCTTCGTTATCCAAAAGGTGAAGAAGAAACAACCGGAAAGTATTATCAAGCGTATACTCTTCGCTATGTAGGGCGAGAAATGGCAAAAGAGATTCATGATAAAAGCTTGGTTTTAAATGGAGTTAACTTTAGTAAATATGGATGAAAGAGCGAATCTTAGATTTGTTCTTTTTCTTTTCCTTCTGGCATAGAGTTTGGTAGAGGTGACAATATGTATAAGTTTAAAAAACAGATTGCTTTTTTATTTGGTTGTATTGCGTTGATTACGTATCTTTCCATTCACTTTTCTTCTTCGCAGGATAGTGTTCGTGTTGTGAGTACGCAAAAAGAAGGTACGCATATGCAAATTTACTTGAAAGATGAAAATCGTACTTTAATTCCTTTATCCATACCTGTAAGCGAAGAATTAAGCGAAGATGAAAAACTACAGCTTATGTTTTCTTATATGAGTGGGAAACAAAGCGTGAAGGGTTTTTTACCACTCTTTCAAAAGGAGTGTACGCTACAACGAGTAATCGTTCAAAAGGGGATTGCTTCTTTATATCTGGATGATAGCTTTAAAAATTATAAAGCTGAAGACGAGCTTAGGGTGTTAGAAGCAATTACTTGGGGAAGTACACAGTTTCATGACATTGAACAAGTTAAACTATTTCTAAACGATCAACCACTGACAAGTATGCCAGTGGCAAACACACCCATACCAGAGGTATTGAATCGAAGCATTGGTATCAATCATTTTGAAACGAGCGCAAGTAGTCTTCATGATTCTACTTCCATTACTGTATTCGCAACGAAGAAAATCGAAGGTAATGAATATCTTGTCCCAAGAAGTCGGCGTATTCAAGTAAGTGGAGATTCTTTGAGTGCGCATGTGAATTCAATCATCACGGATATTAGTGCTTCTAGTGAACTGCTACAACCGCTATATGCAGATGATATCGAAGTAAAAGATTTTAAGATGCAAGATGGAACGTTGTGTGTAGAGTTGAATAAGAATATCTTATCCAGTGATGCCAGTGTGAAACAAAATGTGTACGATACGTTGGTACTATCACTTGCGACTCTTGAGGGAATTCAGCGAGTAGAAGTACGTGTTGATGGCGTTGTAGTAACTCCAAAAAGCCAAAAGGCAGAAGCTGTTTCGAAATATGAACTGATGTATAACGAAGTGACATTTTAATGTAAATTTTTTCATAATAAGAAAATGCTTTTCATACGCTTCATTTTTTGGTATTATAATACTGGTGGTAAGATGAAAATAATCGTTGTAAGTGACAGTCATGGGAAAGATGAAGTATTGGCGGATGTATTACAAAAGTATCCAAACGCTGATGCCTATATTCACTGTGGTGATATTGAAACCGCACCATCGACGTTTCCTCAATTAGTGAGCGTGAGTGGTAATAATGATATGTTTTTTGATTACCCTCAAGAGCGCATTCTCGAATTAGGTGGACATAGAATTTATGTGGTTCATTCGCATCAATTTGTATATTCTCATAGAGTAGAGAGTATGGCACAAAAAGCGAAAGAATTACAATGTGATATTGTTTGTTTTGGACATACACATGTTGCATTCTATGAAATCTGTGAGGGCGTTCATGTTTTGAATCCAGGATCGTTATGGAGAAGTCGAGATGGACGAGGTCCATCTTATGCCATTTTGAATTTGGAGGATAAAAACGTTGATGTGGAATTTGTGTTTTTACCGCAGAAAAAGAGTAAGTTTTTCTGGTAATAATATGAAAACCGTATTCGTTTACGGTTTTTCTTATGAAGAAGCATAAAAGAAAGGTGTTGTAATTATGGAAAGAAAAATTGGTACTGTATCAAGAGGAGTTCGTTGTCCTATCATCCGTGAGGGTGATGACCTTGCTAGTATTGTAGTAGAAAGTGTAATTGATGCTGCAGCTAGTGAAAGCTTTGATCTACGTGATCGTGATGTTATTGCAATTACAGAAAGTATTGTTGCTAGATCCCAAGGGAACTATGCATCTGTAGATGCGATTGCGAGCGATGTGAAGGCAAAATTAGGTGGAGAAACTATCGGGGTTATGTTCCCAATTCTTAGCCGCAATCGTTTTGCAATCTGTTTGCGTGGAATTGCAAAAGGTGCGAAGAAAATCGTTTTGATGCTTAGTTATCCAAGTGATGAGGTTGGTAATGAATTAGTATCGATTGATAAATTAGATGAAGCTGGTATCAATCCTTACTCAGACGTACTAAGCCTTGATAAATATCGTGAATTGTTTGGAGAAAACAAACATGAGTTCACAGGCGTTGATTATGTTGCATACTATGGTGATATAATTCGTGAATGTGGTGCGGAAGTAGAAATTATTTTTGCGAATAATCCAAAAATGATTTTGGATTATACAAAGAATGTTTTGACCTGTGATATTCATACACGTGTTCGTACAAAACGTATTTTAAAAGAAAACGGTGCTGAAAAAGTATGTGGTCTTGATGATATCATGACCAATAGTATCGATGGTTCTGGATGTAATGAAGCATATGGTTTGTTAGGTTCTAATAAATCTACAGAAGATACCGTAAAACTATTCCCAAGAGAATGCAATGGGTTAGTAGAAGATATTCAAGCACAGATTTTGAAGAAAACTGGAAAGCATGTAGAAGTTATGGTGTATGGAGATGGAGCGTTCAAAGATCCTGTTGGTAAGATTTGGGAACTTGCAGATCCATGTGTTTCACCAGCTTATACTGCAGGTCTTGAAGGAACACCAAATGAATTGAAATTAAAATATCTAGCAGATAACGACTTCGCTAATTTAACAGGTGAAGAGTTAAAGAAAGCAATCGAAGAAAAAATCAAAGATAAAGATGGTAGTCTTGTAGGGAATATGGCGTCTCAAGGTACGACTCCTAGAAGGTTGACAGATTTGATTGGATCTCTTTGTGATTTAACTAGTGGATCTGGGGATAAAGGTACTCCAGTCGTATTAGTACAAGGGTATTTTGACAATTATACAACAAGTAAAGGGTAATCATTACCCTTTTTCTTTTTAAAAGTATATACTTTTGGAATTAAATGTATAATTCTTTCTTAAACACCTTGTATTTGGTAGGAATTGTTGCTATACTTATAGAAAAGAGATATGTGGTCGGGAAGCATCATATCATTTGGGACCATCAGGGAAGAGGAGCCTATTACTTATGCGTAGGAAAGATTATCGTACAATCTTACAATCGATTATTATAGGTGCAGTTTGTTTATTGCTCCTTATTTCTGTTGCGATTACGTATATGGATTATTTAAATAAAAATATTACTTCTGAAATAACGACAACCTTAAAAGAAGTTTCTAATAAGAACGCGATTACCATTCGTAATAAAATGCATAGCAATCTAGAATTGTTAGATTCTTTTGCGGAGTATATCAAATATGAAAACTTGAATGATAAAAAGAACATAGTGGATAAACTAGCAACGGTTGCTGGTAAAAATGGTTATAAACGTATGGGGATTGCAGATGTAAATGGAGATTGTTATACAACCGATGGAGTGTCTTTGAATATAAGTGAGCGAGAATATTTCCAAAAGGCAATCAAAGGAGAGCGAAATGTATCTGCTGTATTGAATGACTTAATTGGAGAAGATAAAGCTCTAATCAATGCCTATGCTACTCCTGTATATCAAGATAATACCATTCGTGCTGTTATTTTTATGGTGAAGACAACAAAAGGGGTTGCGGATAATTTATTGGTGACAAGTTTTGATGGTCAAGGTTATTCAATGCTTGTAGATTCCCAAGGGAAAGTTGTATTGCGAAACAATGAGGATACAAATACATATAGCAATTTAGATGAATTGATGTATGATGAAGAATACCGTAAAATTGATCGTGCCCATAATGAAGGCGTTGTTTCCTATCACGATGACAACAATAAGTATTTTATGGCATATGGAGTATTAGGAATCAATGATTGGGTGGTTGTTTCTGTTGTTCCAGCGAGTGTTGTGTCTGCGCAAATCATGTCCTTTACACAAATGGCAGTACTCACATGGGTGATTATTATTCTTGTGTTTATGATTCTTTTATTCTATATCTATGTTTCTTGGCATCGTAATAATAAGAAAATGCAAAAAGTATTATTCAAAGATACGTTAACTGGATATGATAACTTTAATAAATTTAAAATGGATGTAGAATCCATCGTGAAATTAAAGAAAGATACCAATATTGGATCTTTAATAGAGCTCGATATCGAAGATTTTAAGATGTTCAATAAAATTCATGGATATGAGATAGGGGATAACCTACTCAAAAATATTATGCGCTGTGTGAATTTGTATTGCGGTAGCAATGAGCGTTGTGCACGTATTAGTGACGATCGTTTTGTGGTATATTGGGAAGATAATGATGAAGCTATAATTACAAAAAGAATCAATCAAATGTATTCCAACATCATTATGATATTCGAAACTGAATATGAACACCAAGGGATTAAGTTCCAACTATGTTTTGGTGTGTACATCATGGAGAGTGGGGAAACTAATATTATGAATTGCCTAGATAAGGCAGTATACGCTAAAAACTATATCAAAAAGAATCATGAAGATCACATTTCTTTCTACAATGATGAGATGTACCAAAAAGTATTAAATGAGAAGTATATGTTGGAACGATTGGATAAAGCTATCAATGATGGAGAATTTGTTGTGTACTTGCAACCGAAGGTAAATGTAAATACGTTTGAAATCGTCGCTGCAGAGGCGTTGGTGCGATGGCGTGATCCAAGTAGGGGATTGATTCCTCCAGGAGAATTCATTCCATTATTCGAACGGAATGGAGCGCTCCATAAACTTGATTTTTATGTCTTCCATAAAGTATGTAGAACACTGAAAAGATGGCAAAATGAACACAAGAAAATGATTACAATTTCGGTGAATATATCAAAGAGTTATATGTTCTCAAAAGGATTTGCAAAACGATTACATGAAATTATAGAGAGCAATCATTTAGCACCTGAATATTTAGAATTAGAGATTACAGAAAGTACAATGTTAGAAAATCCAAATGATCTGTTAGCCATTATCGATGAATTGAAAGGGTATGGCTTTAAAATTTCGATGGATGATTTTGGTAGCGGGTATTCTTCTTTGAATATGTTAAAAGAAGTACCAATCGATGTAATCAAATTAGATCAAGTGTTCTTTCAACATACAGAAGAAACCAAGAGAAAAAGCAATATTATCGTAGCTGGTTTATGCCAATTAATAGATATGTTGCATATCGAAACGGTGGCAGAGGGAATTGAAAATAAAGAACAGTTACAATTCTTGAAACGTGTCAAATGTCATGTGGCACAAGGTTTCTACTTCTATCGTCCAATGCCAATTACGGATTTAGAAGCAATTTTAAATGAACAAAAACAGGAACATACAGCATACACTGTAACGTGAGGTGAGCTGTATGTTTTTTTTATCTTTTCAAGAATGGTTAACGTATCATGGAAAAACATTACAAGAAGTAAACGAAAAAGACGGCATGGAAGATTATGTAATTCTTTATCTACGCTATTGTAAAATCCATCACATATATTCCAATCTTTATGATGTCTTTTCAGAACAAGATTCTTAAAATGTTTGACGAAAAAAAGGTCAATTCTTTTATTTCTTTTAGCATATCTCGACAAGATAACAAAGTCATTTTGTATATACTAGGACTTGTTGAGGAGGGATACTATGGAAAGCTATGTTGAGGTGAGCTTTCTACATAATGCAATGACGATATTACTGTGTGTGTTGCTAGGAGAGTATGCGGCTTTGCAACCAGTTTCTCTCAGACGATGTATATTGTACGCAATTCTTGTGAGCGCTATCGCCACTTTGACATGGTCAGCGTATAGTTTGTTGTGGATGGTATTGCTGGAGTTAATCAGCTTCTTTTTTTTCTTTCGCTATGCCTATAAAAGCTATTTATGTTCACTTGTCTTTCGTTATTTGTTCTATGGTTCGGCCTTTCTGTTTTATGGAGGAGGATTTCATAATGGGGTATGGTTTGTACCTATGGGAACTTCCTTTCTCTTCTTGTGGGCTATTTATGCATTGCTGTATGCCTTATTGTTTGTGAAATGGAAAGATATTTTTGCGAAATTGTCCTATGTATATGATGCAAAGTTTTTTATGAACCAGACAAAAATGGGATTAAAATCGTATTTGGATAGTGGGAATTTATTAACTTATAAAGGGATGCCAGTCATTTTTGTTGATAAGAAATACCAAGCATATTTTAAAAACGAGCGCATAGAATTAATAGTAATGAACAGTGTCACTTCAACCGAGGTTATGCGCTGTTATGAATGCGAGATACAGATGGCAGGATGTAAGAAACATAAAGTATATATCAATGCAGAACGGCATTTGAAGCTGCCGTTCAAATGTGTAGTACTTTTGAACATGAAATTGATGACGATGGGGTGAAACTATGAGAAAACTAATTAAATTATTTAAGTTTTTATTCTTTAAACAGGATGAGATTCAAGTGTACTATATCCAAGGGAATGATGTGCTACCAAAACCTTTGGAAAAAGAAGAGGAGTTAGAAGCTTTGATTGCACTTGAAAATGGTGATGAAGAAGCACGTAATAAACTCATTGAACACAATTTACGTTTGGTGGTCTACATTGCGAAGCGTTATGAAACCAACCCAATCTTTATGGAAGACCTTATTAGTATTGGCTCCATTGGTTTGATCAAGGCGGTAAATACGTTCAAGCGTGATAAAAACATAAAACTTGTGACCTACGCATCGAGGTGCATAGAGAATGAAATTCTCATGTTCTTGCGAAAGAAAAGTCGTCGTAAAGTAGAGGTTAGTTTTGATGAACCACTCAACATCGATTACGATGGAAACGAGCTATTGTTGTCAGATATTCTTGGTACTGATGATGATGTCGTAACCAAAGAATTTGAGCGAGAAGAGAACAAACGAGAATTGTTGAAGGCGATGGGTACGCTAAAAGAAAGAGAACGTGTGATCTTACAAATGCGCTATGGTATCGAGCATGAAGAACTTACACAAAAGGATATTGCAAAACGTTTAGGAATTTCCCAATCCTATATCTCTCGTCTTGAAAAACGAATTATTCATAAGCTAAAAACACAAATGAAACATAATCAAAGCTACTAATATGTGAGTAGCTTTTTTTACATCTGTCAAGCCCTATTTTTCTTCCAATTACTTACAGTGTAAAGCCATTCGTATACCGTATAACGTTTCCTTTTAAAGGGCAGACTCCTAGTAGTGGACAGGAGGATATGCATATGAGTCGTTATAAGGTTGAAATCAGTGGAATCAACACATCAGAGTTGGTTGTGCTTAGTAATACAGAAATGAAACAGCTTTTTTTACAGTTACAAAGTGGAGATGAAAGTGCAAAGGAAACACTCATCAAAGGGAATTTGAAACTTGTACTGTCCATTGTACAACGTTTCTCTAGTCGTTGTGAGAACATGGATGATTTATTCCAAGTAGGGTGTATCGGATTAGTCAAATCCATTGATAATTTTGATTTGAAACATGAAGTTCGTTTTTCTACGTACGCAGTACCCATGATTATGGGGGAGATTAGGCGTTATCTAAGAGATAACCAAGTGATTCGTGTATCTCGTCACTTGAAGGATTTGGCATATAAAGCCTTTCGTTTAAAGGAAGAGTATATACACGATCATCAAGTAGAACCATCCATTGCATGGCTTGCACAACAATTGGAAGTACAAGAGAAAGATATTGTGGACGCTATGGATTCTACGCAGAGTGTACTTTCTATATTCGAACCAGTGTTTAATAATGATGGAGATGAATTATACTTGCTAGATCAAATTAAAGATGATAAAAACGAAATAGAGAAACTAGGCAATATTCTATCCTTACGTAAAAGCATGAAACATCTTAAAGAGAAAGAGTTGGATATTTTACATAAACGCTATTATCAAGATAAAACACAAACAGAGATTGCAAGAGAACTTGGCATATCACAAGCACAAGTATCACGTTTAGAAAAGAATGCCATCGCACAACTGAAAAGAGAAATTGAAACATAGGCACAATTCTTGTTTTCCATCATATACTAAACTAGGTGAAGAATATGAAATTTTGCGAAATAGCTGGAAAAGAAGTTATCAATGTACGTAATGGAACACTTGTTGGTTTCGTTAATGATCTAGGTTTCGATGAATGTAATTACGTCATCCATGCCATTTATGTACGACCTGCACAAAGTCTAGTGAAGAAGATATTTCCATGGTTTTTTCCTTGTGAAGAAATCGAAATACCAGTAAACGAAATTGAAAATATCAACGGAGATGTAGTTCTTGTTCGCTTCCATTAAGACAGATGTTGGATGCTTTTCTAAATTCTTACGAAAGTTTAAGTAAAAAAGCCCAAGAATAAGCAAAAAAACTTTTTCTATAGGCTTTTTTATGCTATCATATAGGTAAGTATAATAGGAGGTATCGCTATGAGCATCACTCAGAAATTTAAAGAATTCATTGCGCCAATGGATGAAGATGACGTTTTAGAAGTAGAAGAGGAAGAAGAAACACAAACTATATCACAATATGAACAACCTCGCTCAAAAGTAAGCCATTTACCAAATGATACAAAGATGGTATTGTTTGAGCCACGTTCTTTTGACGAAGCAGAAGAAATTGCACGTCGCTTAAAAGAAAATAAGGCAGCGGTTATCAATTTACATAAACTGCAAAGAGATTACGCTCAAAGAACAATCGATTTCTTAACTGGTGTTATTTTTGCGCTAGATGGTAGCATTCAGAAAATTGGACATAATGTAATTTTATGTGCACCTAGAAATGTTCCAGTTCACGGGGCTATTAATTTAGATTCTGGTGAAGACGAATAATAAAGGTATACACTTTGAACATTATCGGGGTAATGAAGAATTCGTAAAACGTATCTATGATCTATTGGATCTTACAGAGAAACGTAAACGAACCATCATTACTCCCTTTTTTTCGCCTGATCAAAGTGCGATTGTAGAGACGATTTGTGGCAATCAAATCGCAGTTCGAAAAGATGGTGGGTATGCACAAGCAGAACGTAACCGCTTTGCATTTTTACCTTTTGATGAAGAAGTCATCTTTCCTACTGTTTTATTAAAGGCGAATTACTCTTCTACTTTTTCTTCCATTGGACATCGTGATGTTCTAGGAGCCTTGATGAACCTAGGAATAGAAAGAGAGAAAATTGGAGATATCCTAGTGAGTGATCATGATATACAAATTATCATGGATGAAGAAATCGAAAATTATATCGTTTGTAATCTAACGAAAATCAAACGAAATCATGTGCACTTTCAAAGAAGCACAAATATTATAGAACATACGTCTACAATTTTATATTCACATAAAATCGTTTCCTCTCTTCGTTTGGATGCCATTGTTTCAGCATGTACGAATGTATCACGTGCAAAAGCACAAGGTTTCATTGTTTCCGGGAGAGTAAAAGTTAATCATGTTGTACTTGAACAAACGTCTTACATGTGTAATAATAATAGTGCTATTTCCATTCGTGGATATGGGCGCTATCATTTCGCAGAAGTAATCAAGAGAACCAAGAAAGAACATTACGTGATTGATGTCGGAGTGTATGA
Source organism: Amedibacillus sp. YH-ame6 (assembly GCF_053848845.1). Lineage (NCBI taxonomy): Bacteria > Bacillati > Bacillota > Erysipelotrichia > Erysipelotrichales > Erysipelotrichaceae > Amedibacillus > Amedibacillus sp. YH-ame6. Next base: position 22,544 of record NZ_JBSPEZ010000025.1, on the reverse strand, counting down.
GTGAGCGAGGGTGAAAGTATGGACAAACCTACATTTGACACTATGAAGAACGGGTATAATCGCTATCAAGTAGATGATTATATTCAATCTATGCAGTTACAATTATCCTCCCTGCAGGAGAAAATTGAAAAGGCATATCAATTACGGGATTCTTATGAACAAGAAGCTATTGATTACAAAAAATTATATGATGGGATTTGCGAAAATCTCAATGTGAAAGAAAAAGCAGCCTTCGATATGACACGTATGGCAATGAAAGAAGCAAATCTAATCGTGGAAACAGCCCATAAGAATGCGGATGTAATTGTTCGAGAATCTTTAATGATGGCACGTGAAGTATTAAGTGAGATAGCGCGTGTTGGTAAAGAGGCAAACATTTTGAAGGGCAACATGAAAGAAGATTTAGCGAAGATTTCACAGGCACTTGATGAATTTGAGACGCCACAGATTCCAGATATGGATCTACTAAAAAAAGAAAAATAAATGCGTAGAAAAAGATACGATTAAGATGAGGAATTTATAGAGAGCAGTTGTTTGGTGAAAAACTGTAAGGATTCATTTTGATTATCACTTTGGAGCAGATCATCCCAAGCACAGTAAGATGATACGATGCACTTGTCGTTATAAGTTTGAGGGCTTCATAGGAATATGAAGAACTAAGGTGGTACCGCGTTGATTATACGTCCTTAGATAAAGGGCGTTTTTTTATGTTAGGAGGAAATGAACATGGAATATAAAGACACACTATTGATGCCAAAAACAGAATTTGAAATGAGAGGGAAACTCCCAAGTAAAGAACCAGGGTTTCAAGAACGCTGGAAACAACAAGCATTATACGAAAAGATGTTAGAAAAAAGAGAAGGTTGCGAGTCTTTTGTGCTACATGATGGGCCTCCTTATGCGAATGGGGATATCCATTTAGGACATGCTTTGAATAAAATTTTAAAGGATGTCATTGTACGTAATCGATTCATGGCAGGGTATAAGGTACCTTATATTCCAGGATGGGATACACATGGGTTACCAATTGAAACAGCAATTACAAAACTAGGACATGATCGTAAGAAAATGGAATTGGCAGACTTCCGTAAATTATGTTATGACTATGCGATGGAACAAGTAGAACGTCAAAAGAAGGGATTTTTATCTCTTGGCGTCGTTGGTGATTATGATCATCCATACATTACATTAACCAAAGACTTTGAAGCAGAACAAATTAAAATCTTTGGTAAAATGGCAATGGAAGGATTGATCTATAAAGGATTAAAACCAGTCTATTGGTCTCCATCATCAGAATCTGCACTTGCAGAAGCAGAGATCGAATACCATGATATTAAAAGTCCTACAATTTTCGTAAAGTTTGCGGTAAAAGAAGGAAATGGTATATTAGATACAGATACTTCTTTTGTGATTTGGACAACAACACCTTGGACGATTCCAGCAAACTTAGCAATCTGTTTAAATAAAGACTTTACCTATGCACTTGTAGAGAGTGAAAAAGGAAAACTTATCGTTCTAAAAGAAATGGTAGATGCTTTATGGGAGAAGTTTGGTTTAACACAGAAAGATATCGTAAAAACATTCAAAGGAAGCGAACTAGAAAAAATCGTTTGTCAACATCCTTTATATGATAGAGAATCCTTAGTGATCCTAGGGGATCACGTAACAGCGGAAGCTGGTACCGGGTGTGTGCATACAGCCCCAGGTTTTGGTGCAGATGACTTCTTCATCGGTGCCAAATATGGTTTACCAGCGTATTGTAATGTGGATGAACATGGATGCATGATGAAAGATGCTGGGGAATGGTTAGAAGGGCAATATGTAGATGATGCCAATAAAACGGTTACACAGCGTTTAGATGAACTAGAAGCCTTATTGAAACTTGAGTTTATTACGCACTCTTATCCACATGATTGGAGAACAAAGAAGCCGATTATTTTCCGTGCTACAACACAGTGGTTCGCATCTATTGATAAAATTAGAGAACAATTACTAACAGAGATTGCAAATGTTGATTGGATTCCAAAATGGGGTCAACAACGTATGCATAATATGATTGCGGATCGAGGAGATTGGTGTATTTCTCGTCAACGTGCTTGGGGTGTTCCGATTCCTATTTTCTATGGGGAAGATGATACTCCAATTATGGATCAAGTTGTATTTGATCATGTCGCAAAACTATTTGAAGAACATGGTTCTAACATTTGGTTTGAAAAAGAAGCCAAAGATCTTCTTCCTGAAGGGTATACAAATGCCGCTTCACCAAATGGTGTATTCTATAAAGAAAGCGATACTATGGATGTATGGTTTGACAGCGGCTCTTCTCATACAGGTGCTATGATTGCGAACAATTTAGGATATCCAGCAGACTTGTATTTTGAAGGAAGTGATCAATATCGTGGTTGGTTTAACTCTTCTTTAATTGTTGGGACTGCAGTGCATGGACATTCTCCATACAAACAGGTATTAAGTCATGGGTTTGTCATGGATGGAAAAGGCGTGAAAATGTCTAAGAGTCAATGGAATGCGGTAGCGCCAGGAGAAATTACAAAGAAATTTGGTGCGGATATCTTACGTTTATGGGCAGCAAGTGTAGATTATCAAGCAGATTGTAGTATGAGTGATGAAATCATGAAACAGATTTCTGAGAACTATCGTAAAGTTCGTAATACATTCCGTTTCTTATTGGCAAATATTCACCCAGAAGATTTCCAAACAGCAGATTTACAAGATGTGGAGACTCTTCCACTGTTAGATAAACATATGATTGCACTTTTGGACGATGTTAATACAAAAGTACAAAAAGCATACAAAGAATATCGTTTTGCGGATGTGACAAGTATGTTAACAACATTGATGACAAATGAATTCTCTGCGTATTACTTAGATTTTACAAAAGATATTCTATACATCGAAAAGAAAGATGATATTAGACGTCGTCAAGTACAGACAGTTATTTATCATGCGGTAAATGTATTTGTTCGTTTATGGGCACCAATTCTTACGCATACAACTGAAGAAGTGAATGATTTCTTCCATGCAGAAGAAGAAAGTATCCATTTAGGAAGCTTCCCTGAAACACAACATGTAGAAGATGGAGAAAGCATCAAAGCAGATATGGTACGTATGATGGCAATACGTTCTGATATCTTCAAAGCATTAGAAGAAGCGCGTGCAGAAAAAGTGATCGGTAAATCTTTAGAAGCGCATGTTTTAGTAAATGTAAGTGATGAAGATCGTAAACTTATTGATACATACTGTGGAAATAAATTCCATCAGTGGTTAATTGTGTCTAAGGTATCTTTCAGCGTAGATGAACTACAAGCATACGAAGTATGTCAGGCTTCTGTAGAGAAGTGTGAAGGTAGTGTATGTCCACGTTGTTGGAATATCAGCGATTCACATGCAGAAGATGGTTTATGTGAACGTTGCGCAAGCGTATTAAAATAAACAATGAGGTAAAGTCCGATGACTTTACCTTTCTTATGTGATATCATAAACAAAAAGAATAGGAGTACATGTATGGAAATCAATTCATTAACGAACGCAAAAGTAAAACAGTGGGCAAAATATAAAGAAAAAAAACATCGCGAGCAAGACCAAAAATTTCTAATTGAAGGAGAACATTTGATTGAAGAAGCACATAAGGCTGGCTTGATCGATGCGATTATTGTGGAACAGTCCCATACTTGTAAATATCACCTGTATGAAAGCTATGAAGTAACACCAGAAATATTGAAGAAACTAAGTGATAGCAAGTCTGGTACATGGATTATGGCAGTATGTCATTATCCAACACTTTCTACAGAAGACCTAGGGAAGCATATCGTCATCCTAGATGACGTGCAGGATCCAGGTAATGTGGGAACCATTATACGCACTGCATTATCGTTTGGATATGACAGCGTTGTTTTATCAACGCATTGTGCAGATGTTTACAATGAAAAAGTAATACGTTCCACACAAGGAGCCCTCTTCCATATTCCAGTATTACGAAAAGATATGGAAGAGGTAATACATCATCTACAAGAACAACGTATTCCTATCTATGTCACAGCACTTGAAAATGGAAAACCCATGTCTTTAGTAGAAAAACCAAGTGAAATTGCATTGGTGTTTGGCAATGAGGGATGTGGTGTCAGCAAGCGTATTTTGGACTGTGCAGATCAAAAAGTTTTCATCGAAATGGAGACATTCGAGTCGTTAAATGTCGCAGTAGCGTCGGGGATTTGTATGTATCATTTTAGATAGGTAACAAGAAAATATCAAAAATAGTCACACATTCGTCATAAATTACTAGGAATTGCATAAGATAAGGAGAATTTTTACAATTTAATGTAAATTTTTCTACACAGATGTATTGATTGTGCTATAATTAGTTCATGAAAAGGTATGCAGTTTCTGCATATGAAATAAAGGAGAGAAAAGAAATGATTAAGAATTTAAGAAAAAACAAAAAAGGTTTTACATTAGTTGAAATTATTGTCGTATTAGTAATTATGGGTATCCTATTGGCTCTTGCGGTACCAGCAGTTCTAGGTTATATCAGTAAGGCACAAGATCAACAATATATCGCAGAAGCACGTAATGGATTCTTAGGAGCAAACACAATCGTTGCGACTGAAAATGCAAGAGGTGTTGCTAAAGATGACCGTAGCAAGTTACAAAAAGCTGAAATTAATAAAGAAATTGGAGAGACAGATTTGATTTCTGGAATGGCATGTACTGTAGCAAAAGATGGTACTAAATACAAAATTGTATCATGTGATGTTATTGTAAAATCAAAAGAAACTCGTAAGTATACTTTTACTGCGAATAAAGAAGTTGTTGGTTCAGATACAGCAACAGTAGTAGATACGGCAACAACTTATCCAGACTAAATAATATTTAAGCCTCTACTAAACTAGAGGCTTTCTACTTTAAAAACTAGAGAGGGGAGTATTATGGAAGGAATTTACTTTATCTTTTATACATATTCCTTTTTCATTGGGATTTGTATCGCAAGCTTTATTAATGTGGTGATTTGGAGAGTGCCACAGAAATTATCGATTGCAAAAGGAAGATCATTTTGTCCAAATTGTAAACATGAATTAAAATGGATGGATTTGATTCCGATTTTTAGTTATTTATTTTTAAGAGGGAAATGTCGATATTGTGGGGCTAAAATTCCAATGCGTGATACGGTGATTGAATGCATTGGGGGGATATTTGCAGTTTTCTGCTTCTGGAAATATCCTTTTCAATTAGAAGCTTTGTTTGTGTTTATACTGTTTGTAATATTACTTGCAATCACTATGATAGATTTTGATACAATGGAAATTCCAAATGGTTTGGTGCTAATGTTGTTTATTCCAATCATTGGGATGTTGTTTGTACAAACGGATGTAAGTGTCATAGATAGAATTGTTGGTTTCTTTAGTGTAAGTTTACCAATGTATGTATTAACGAGATGTATACCTGATTGTTTTGGTGGCGGAGATATCAAGCTAATAGCAGTATGTGGGATTCTATTAGGTTGGGAATTGACATTGTTCGCAACTTTTGTGTCTTTACTGTTAGGTGGAGGCTATGCAATCTATTTATTATTGCGAAAAAAGACGGAAAAAGACAGTTATATGGCGTTTGGACCTTACCTATCGATAGGAATTATGGTATCATTACTATATGGAAATGAAATTATTCACTCATATTTAATGTTTTTTGGTCTGATTTAAAAAGAGGTGAATGAGTATGGCATTATATAAATACATAGCTAGAGACATGGAAGCAAAAAAAATACAAGGCAAGCGTGAAGCAGATAATGAAAAACAGCTTGTCTCTTTATTGCGTAGTGAGAGTTTATTTTTGATTAGCTTTACAGATGTTACACGTGTTCAACAAAATGAATATAAGATGAAGTTGAAAGAACTAGCAGACTATTCTAGACAGTTAGGAGCTATGCTTGGTTCAGGGGTAAGTTTAATACGAGCAATATCCATCCTTTTGCAAAGGGAAGAAAATCCTAAAATTAAAAGAATTTATACAGATATTTATCGCAAACTACAACAAGGATTAACCTTGTCATTTGCAATGGAAGAACAAGGAAAAGCATTCCCTGAATTAATGGTTAATATGTATCGTTCCGGAGAAGCTAGTGGGCAGATGGAAAAAGTAGCAAAAACAATGGCAATACAATATGAAAAGGATAATCGTGTTAGGACGAAAGTAAAAAATGCTATGATTTATCCAATTATCCTTCTATGTATGACAGTAATTGTAATCATTGCAATGTTTACATTGATCATCCCTCAATTTCAAGATGTTTTTGAAGGAATGGATTTACCACTAATCACACGACTGGTAAATTCATTCTCGAAAGCTATGTTAGAATATTGGTATCTGTTTTTGATTGGCGTATTGATGATAGTAGCAATTGTTTCATCATTACTGAGAGTAGATAAAATTCGATACAAGTTTGATAAATTCAAACTTACTTCACCACTGTTTGGGAAATTGTTAAGAATCATTTATACTGCTCGGTTTGCACGTAATTTATGTTCCTTATACACAAGTGGAATTTCGATTATAAATGCACTGCAAATTGCTAGAACAACAATTGGAAATAAATATTTGGAAGCACAATTTGACGACACAATTACGATGGTGCGAAATGGAACAGCTTTATCACAAAGTGTACAAAAGATTCAAGGGTTTGATTCTAAGCTTAGTACTTCAATTTTCATTGGAGAAGAAAGTGGTAAGTTAGAGGATATGTTAACAAGTATTGCGGATGACTTTGATTATGAGTCTGAAGCTGCGACGCAAAGAATTGTTACTATTATGGAGCCGGTGATGATTATCATCTTAGCGTTTATTGTATTGATGGTTATGCTGTCTGTCTTGTTTCCGATTTTTCAAATATATCAAAATCCAACAAGTCTTGCATAGGAGGAATTTATGGCAAATGAAAGTGTAGTATATATATCAACCAATAGAATTCAGTTGGTTCAAGGATCATCTGATAATTCAGATATGATAAAAATTAATAATTTTCAAGAATTGCCTTTACTTGAGGGCACCATGATCAATGGTGTTATAACAGACGAAGGACAAATTCTTGAAAGTTTAAAAGCACTAAAAGAACAAGGTGTTAAGCATTGTCGTATCGTGATTGATAGTGGGCAAATTTTAGTGAAGAATGTAGATGTACCTGCATTGAAAAAAAATGAGCTGTTACAGGTTGTGAAAAATGAACTTTCAAATCTTGAAGAAGGATATGATGATTTGATCTATGATTATAGTGTTCTTCGTGATGAATATAAAGAAGTAGATAAATCAGGAGGAGAAATCTTATGTTGTGCGGTAGAGCGCAAGTTGATTTCTAACTACTTAGAAGTATTTGAAAATGTAGGCATTAAAATAGATAGTGTAGATATTTCTGTGAATACATTACATAAGTTAACTAATGAATTGATTGATTTTGAAGATAAAACATACATTGTATCTGTTGTGGATTCAAATAACGTTTCTTCATATTTGTTTGAGAAGAATCATTATACATTTTCTAATCGTTCTCGTCTGTTTTCGGAGCGTGGGACACCAGATTTCATTGCTGAAATGAATAGTAATATATCTCAACTTATTCAGTTTAATAAATCACAAAGGAGTCCATATCCAATTGAAACGGCATTCTTCTGTGGACTTGAAAAAGCAGAGGAAATAGCTTTGTCAAAGGTGGTAAAAGATAATTTGGAAATTCAAGCAGGGCGGTTTCCAGATTCAAAAACTATATATGTAACAAATAGTGCAATAAAAGATAAGTTTTATTTGAATGACTACGTATATTGCGTTGGATGCTTAATTAGAAAGTGAGGTGTATGAGATGCTTCAAAAGAGATTGAAAGTAAAAGATATTGATTTATTAGATGCTTATAAGAAGAAAAAAGAACCATCGAAATATGCTTCCGTATTGAAGTACGCAATTCCTCCGATTATATTAGCTCTTGTTGTTGTAGGCTTTTTTGGTTTTATTACCTTTAAAAACAATAGTTTACAAGGGGATATTGCGGACATGAACGTTAAAATAAAAGAACTTGAAAAGAAAATGGCGGAAGATCCTAATTTACCTAAATTTAATACATTAACATCGATTATTATGAATACTAAAAAATATAAGACATTATATGAGGATATTCAATCTTATCCGCAGCTTTCCCAAGTGATATTTGATCAGTTGATAATATCTGGTAACGGTACATTGAGTATAACTGGCTTTAATTTTACAAGAGAATCACAAACGATTTCTATAAATATAGAAACATCTAATGAAAGCAATACTGAGGGATTTGTGAGAAATTTAAAAGCAAGTGGGACGTTTGCAGATGTATCCTATACAGGATATATGGGTTCTGAAAAAACAGAAGATACAATTACTACAGATGACAGTGTTTTGTCAGGGTTATTAGGTACCACAGCAAAAAAAGAAAGTACAAAAACAGGTGAGATTGTATATACCGCTACTGTTCTTTGCTTATTAAAGTAGGTGAATGGAATGAAAAATTTAACAAAAAGAGAAAAAATATTAATATATATTTTAGTGTATATATTGATTATTGTTGGCGGTGGATTTCTGTTATGTATGCCTGCACTAGAGAAATATAGTACCTTGCAAACACAATACGATACAATTGAGGCTCAGTGGTTAACGACAAAAGCAGGAGTTGTTGAATATCATGATTTGGATAAGAAAATCGAAGAAGTTACAAAGCTTTATAATGAGCAAATTAAAAATTTCTACATTGCGGATGATACTAAGGTTGAGGATGTTGATGAATTGATAACATCACTAGCGAAAAACCATAATCTAATACCAATGAGTTTACAAATTGGTAATGTAATTGAAGAAGAAGTTGTTAATTATGAAGACTTTAAAAAAAATGCTAAAAAGAGTACAACTAATGCTGAAAATTCCTCAAGTGCTACTGCATCCGAGAATAATAATAAAACTACTGCGAAAGTATATATAGTTAATCTAGTTGTAAGCGGATCGATCACTAATCTACAATCTTTAGTGGATGATGCTAGAACTATGAAAACATTAAAAATTTCAGAAGTTTCATACTCAAAAGAAAGTGAATTAACAAAAAATATGACAGTGTCATTCAAAGTATACATGATTTAGAAATAGGTTGGTGATGATATGAAAAAAAATCAGAAGGGTTCTGCAATATTATGGACGATTGTTGTAATAGGTGTTCTCTCTATTTTAATTGCGGCATGTTTAACTATTTCTTATTCATATTATAACCGAGCTTTGCAAACAAATTCAAAACGGCAAGCATATTTAACTGCAAAAGGTGCCGTAGAAGAAATTGCAAAAAATATTGAAGATGGTAACGAGGATTATATCTCTTTATTTTCAAAGTCTACAACGGAATATAAACCATTAGTGGATGAGGAAGAAAAGATACCTTTAATTGTGTCTATTCCTGCGTCTTCAAATATTGGAACAGTAAAGGAATGTTATATCAAAATCAATAGAATTGACAAAACTATGAACGGTTTTATTACCGTTGGTGTTATAGCATCTTATAGCGATGAGACGTATGAAGTAAAAGCTGATTTGAAATTGGGTGTTAAAGGAGGTACAAACAAGTGGCAAATTATACGTTATTATCAAATTGATAATGCAAAAAAAACTATAAATAATATTTCTATTGCTATTGATTCATACAGAGATTTTACCTATTATTTAGAGTACTATAAAATGAAATTTGGCGAGGTTAGCTCTAATCAAATGGAATACGCAATGAAAGCGCTATTAGTGTATATGAAGCAAGATCCAACGTGGGACAATGTAGAGTCTACTATAAAAACAAGTCTTGAAAATATAAACCGTTTTGACGATTTTACAATGCGTCAATACTTCGCTAGTAGAAATGCGAATCACCAATTCCCGGAATTTAATTTAGATGAAGTAAGAGGTAAAGATAAAATATTAGTTCCAAAAGTGGTGAATGGTAAAATAGAAAAAGTAGAAGTGAGTTTAGTGAAAAAAAATTTTTATAATAAGAAGTACTATATTCAACCTAAGTATTCTAATAAATATAACTATTTTACTTTTATATTTGCTTATGGTAATAGTAAGCCTAACAATGGTGGAACTATAAATTTAGTTTATCATAAAAATCATTGGTATTATGTAGAAGATGTAAGATTAAGTGATACAGCAGAAGTGAAACCATTGGGTCCAACTTCTTTCGATTATGATGATGCTACAACACGATGGGAATATTTAGTTAATAATTTCCTTACAGAGGATAATATGCTTCAATAGATAGGAGATGATAATATGAAAAATAATAAAGGCATGACACTAATGGAAACGCTAATGGCAATTTTCATATTGTCAATTGCTGGACTCATGATTATGACGGGTATAATATCTGTCATTCGTGTTATGGGGGATGCAAATACAATAAAAGACCAAAGTGATTTACTTCTTTCAAAAGCAGAAAAAACGGATAAAGATGTAAGTAAAAATGTAAAAATAAAAGATACTGAGTTTACTTTTAGTATTAAGAATAATTTTGGCACTTCATTTTCCAAGCAACTATCATTTGCTGAATATAGTATGACTAAGGATAGTGAAATTTCTTTAAAGGCAATAGCAAATCCTTCTTTAAAACCAGTTTCTTCTGATGTTGTTACAAATGCTAATTTATTTAATTTATATGTAAAGAAATTTGAGAATAATTTTATACCACGCCCATCAGACATAAGTAGTTATAATCTTGTTTTTGATCAAACGAGATATGAGGATTTTAACTTGGGGAGGTTTGACAATGGAAGATATATTGTCTATCCCAATGAGATTTTCCCACTTGCAATTCAATCGCTGAATACAACGTATTATTTAAAAGCATATTATCCATGGGAATACTCTAGAAACGCTCAACATAATGGGATTTTAATATATTTGTCGAAGTATCCTGATTATGTTTCGGCAGCGAAAAATGAAAGTAATGGGCCAAAAGAAAATATTCATTTTATATATAATTATGAATCAAACTCTTGGTTTTATTTTGCTGGTAATGATTATCAAATCAATTACGCTACAGACTTCAATTATGTGTATAATACATCTGCACTTAGTTTTAAAAACGACACGAGTCAAATCCGATCATGGTCTCAATTAAAACTGCATTTAAATAGTACAAAAGGCTGGAAAGAGCTTGATATGAATGTCAATTTGGATCCAAATAAACCGGATGATGTATGGAAATGAAAAGAAAGAGGTGAGTGAATATGAAATTAAATAATAAGGGATTTACACTTATAGAAATAATAGTCACTCTCGTTATTTCTTCCATTATAATGGTAATTGCTGGCTCAATTATACTTAATAGTTTTGATTATTTTAATAAGACAGATATCGCGGATAAGGATAAACTTGCTGTGGACAAGATTGCTACTCTTGTGCGAGATGAATTAGTGTATGCTAGCAATGTTATTGTAGATGACGAAAAGCCTGAAGGAGACTGGAATGCTCTTTCCATAACGAAGGATGGATATCTTCTTAAAACTACATATGAAGGAGATAAAATAACAGAAATCGATTTATATAATAAAGATTTTTATAATCAAAGAACCTTAGAGTTGAAGGCAAGATGCTATAATAATGATTATCGAATTGATTTAAAATTTTCGTTTTTAGTCGATAATAAAGAACAAGTTTATAAAACAGAGCATACGTTGGAGTTGATTAATATGAAAAATAATATAGTAGCTGAGGATAAAGCGACTATTGATCAATATTCTGCTTTAGTTAATATTACTGAAAATAACAAAATATACTACCGTTATGGCACCAGTGTATTTATTAATGAAGAGAAAAATGGTGATGGAACCGTTCAAGATGAACAAAAGTGTAAAGTAAAGTCTAATGATAGAGGAGAATGGAATAATCTAACAGATTATAAAAAAGGTGATTTCGTTACATTAGATGGTATTCTTTATAGAGCTTCACAAGATATTAATAAGGGAACTCTTCCTCCAGGATCATCTGGCATTTATTTGTGGAAACATATAAGTATGTATTATGATAGAAATTCAAAATATAACAAATATGACATTATTCTTTATCCTACTGGACAGAACGCAAAATATTATCAGGTAAAATGGAGAGAATACGTAGATCCGTTTATTGAACCAGATCCAACTAAAACGGATGAAACATCTTCTGTAACTGGATGGTCAAAAGGTTATAACTCTATAGACGAATTACGAAATGCTACAGGATATGTGGCACCAGGCTATAGCAAATGTCCTTTAGATACATATACATGCTCAGGTACAATTTCTGATAAAGTTTTTGATATTACGAAAGAGAATTATAAGGGGAAATATAAGGTTATCGAAGGGGAGGAAGATGATTATATTCCTAATAGCTCAGCATCTATAAAAATTGGTGATTTTGTTATTTTCAATAAGGTTTACATAGGATCAGATAAAAGTACGAACTTTTTGACAAAAGATTGGGTTGATTTAAAAGACGATAAAGGAAACGATGAATGGTATTTGTATATTGCTACATCCGATGATGCACAGCTTCATATCCCAGGTGTGAAATATAGAGAAAGAGAATCTAATCCAGATGCACAAAAATGGCAACTTTTAGGGCCTGTATCTCAAGTTGGAAGAGGATATAAGTCCACTTATTCCAAATTAAATGATTATTATTTGACAAATTGGTATGCTCATCATAATATTAAGAATAGCTTATTTAAAAACATTGGTGATGTAATATACAGTGAAGCGTCTGGGAAATTCTATTCGCCACAAGCATCCTATCAATATATTTATTCAGATCCAGATGCCCTAGGAAATACAGAATGGGCTGAATTTAAGCATATGGATAAATTAATGGAAGCTTGTGAGATAAAACTTAATAGATTTTTAGAAGAAGGAGTGGATTTGAAATGAAAAACATACCAATAGGTGAAGTGCTTAAAGATTATGGTTATATTAATGAAGAGCAATTGCAAGTAGCCTTAGATGCACAGCGTAAAGATCGCTCCAAACGTTTGGGTCAACATTTAATTGATTTAGGTTTTATTTCTGAAAAACAAATGCTAAAAGCTTTATCGGACAAGTTAAATGAACCTGTAGTGGATTTAGACGAAGTCAAAATCGAAGTAGATGCAGTCGCAAAGATTCCTAAATCATTGGCTTTGAAATATGATTTAATTGCTATTAGTGAAAACAACGGTCGTTTGACTGTTGTGACTAGTGATCCTTTGAATTTCTATGGTATTGAAGATGTACGTCTTGTTACAGGCATGAGTATTTCTGTTTGTCTTTGCGAAAAGGCTAAAATTTTAAGCGCAATTGACTATCATTATTCAGAGATTAACGCGAAAGAAGTTGCGAATAAAGCGAGCGAGGATTTTGTTTCATTCGAATTTGATGAAAACGAATTGTTCGATTCTGAAACAGATGATACTCCAGTTGTAAAACTGTTTAATTCTTTACTTCTTCGTGGATACAAGTCTAGTGTAAGCGATATCCACATTGAACCTTATGAAGATAAGACGATGGTACGTATGAGAATCGACGGCATGATTGTTGATTATGTGCAATTAGCTAAAAATCTACATCAATCACTTATCGTTCGTATTAAAATAATGAGTAATATGGATATCGCTGAGAAACGTGTACCACAGGATGGTCATTTCCTTGTGACTATTGAAGATATAAAGATGAATTTACGTGTTTCTGTAATTCCAACAGTATATGGAGAGAAAGCTGTTCTTCGTTTCTTGAATAGTAATACTCCTATTCGTAATGATAACCAATATGGAATGAATGTAGATAATTTTGTGAAGATGCGCAAGATGATGGAAATGCCTCATGGTATCATCTATATTACTGGTCCTACTGGAAGTGGTAAGACAACCACGCTATATATGATATTGGAGGCATTGGCGAAGAAGCAAGTAAATATATCTACAATTGAAGATCCTGTAGAAAAGAATATAGAACGTGTGAATCAAATGCAGATTAACAATATGGCTGGGCTTGATTTTGAGACGGGATTACGCGCGTTATTACGACAAGATCCAGATGTTATTTTAGTGGGAGAAACACGTGATGGCGAAACAGCTTCTATCTCTGTACGTGCAGCTATTACAGGTCACTTGGTGTTAAGTTCTCTACATACGAATGATGCGATTTCTGCCATTGTACGTTTAGAGGATATGGGAGTAGAACCATTTATGGTGGCGAACTCTATGATCGGTTCTGTATCTCAACGTTTGGTGAGAACCATTTGTCCTCATTGTAAGACAAAAATTAAAGCTACTGATATAGAAAAAGATGAACTTGGTGAAGATATTGAATACGTTTATCGTGGAACAGGCTGTAATCATTGTAACAACACAGGCTATAAAGGTAGAACAGCAGTTCATGAAGTTATTTTAATTGATAAAGCACTTCGTAAATTGATTAGTAATCATGCAGAAGTTGATGATATGTATGCATATGTTAAGAAAGAACAAAACCTTGTGACATTAAAAGAAGCAACGATACAACTTGTAAAAGAAGGCATGACAACGATGGAAGAATTGTATAAGATTTCAGTTTATACAGATTAAGGAGCTTGTAAATATGAATGCTTTATTGGAAGAAATGATAGCGTATTCAAGAGATCATAAGTGTAGTGATTTGCATTTAAATGTAGGTGGTATTGCTATGATTCGAAAGAATGGTAAATTAGTGGAGTATCCAAGATTCGTGAATGATCAAGAAATGAATGATATGATTCATTCGATGATTAATGAGTATGAAGAAGAGTTGTTAAAACAGGGGAAAGATTTAGATTTTACCTATGTGGATAGCAGAAATGAACGTCAACGCGTGAATGTATATCGTCAACAAGGGAAACTTTGTGCGGCCTTGCGTATCATCAATAATCAAATATGGTCATTAGAAGAGTTGGGTATGCCAAATGTGTTAAAAAATTTAGCTATGGAACCACGTGGGCTTGTCCTTGTGACGGGACCTACAGGAAGTGGTAAATCTACGACATTAGCTGCAGTTATGCAATATATCAACGAGAGAAAAGATTGTCATATCTTAACGATTGAAGATCCTGTAGAATATTTGTACGAGCGCAAACGAGCACTCATTCATCAGCGTGAAATTGGGCGAGATGTGGAATCTTTTGATATGGCACTTCGTTCCGCGATGCGTGAAGATCCTGATGTTATCCTTGTGGGAGAGATGCGTGACTATGAAACAATTGCTTCTGTTATTACTCTTGCGGAAACTGGACATCTTGTGTTCAGTACTTTGCATACGATTGGTGCAGCGAAGACGATTGATCGTATCATCGATGTTTTCCCAGCGGAAAAACAATCGCAGATACGTATGCAACTTTCAGGGATTTTGAAAGCTGTAATTACACAACAGTTATTACCATTGAGCGATGGAAGTGGACGTGTTGCGGCACTTGAAATAATGACAGGTACGGATGCTGTAGGTTCTATGATTCGTGAAAGTAAAGTACATCAGATTAATTCCTTGATTCAAACAGGTATGAAAGCTGGAATGCAATCGTTGAATTATGATTTAGCAAGACTTGTTCGCACGGGGAAAGTAGCTCGTGATGTAGCTGAAAAATACAGTGATGATTCAAATGAATTAAGTCAGTATTTGATGAGATAAATAAATTCTAGAAGAAACAGGAATAATTCCTGTTTTCTTTTGAAACATTTTTATAAAATCCATAGTATAACATACGAAAGGGGGGCAATTATGGAAGCTTTAAGTGCACAAGAAGCGGAGAAGTTGATTGAACAATATGGACATAGTGTGTATCGGTTTGCCCTTTCACTTACCAAACACAAAGATGTGGCAGATGATGTGTTTCAAGAAGTCTTTTTACGCTATCTAAAGAAACAGCCAGTATTTGAAAATGAAGAGCATGCCAAAGCATGGTTTTTCGTTGTGACTAGAAATTGTTGTAAGAATCATTTTATGTCTGCTTTTGTTCGTCATAGTGCTCCCTTAATTGAAGATATTCCAATGTTAAAAGAAGAGAAATATGGACTATATGAAGAAGTTTTAAAACTTCCTTTGAAATATAGACAAGTTATCCATTTATACTACTATGAAGGGTATAGCTCTCAAGAAATTGCGTCTATCCTTCATTTGCCAGATGCGACGATACGTACACAGCTAAAAAGAGCACGTAATCTATTAAAGAAACAACTGGAAGGATGTGAAGAATTTGAAAACCTATAAGCAAATCAATGAGGAATTAGAAGTGCCTGAAGAGCTTATTCTAAAGACAGTACAAGCAATGAGTACAAAGCAAACAACCACAAGAAGAATTGTGATGGGTTATGCGACAGCTTGTGTGATGCTATGTTTATGTGTTGGAATAGGGATATTGTATAGCTTTTACAAGCCTAATGAAAGTATCCCTGTAGTTGAAGAAAAAAGTCCTGTTGTGGAGGCGCCTTTCAATCTAAATGCGTATGTAAAAGAGGATACGTTTAGTATAGAAGAAATTGCTAAGACCTCAGGAGATATTTCAGGAATTGTAGAACCAATGAATGAAGAAGCTCGAAATCAGATGGAACATATTGCGCCTACCCTAGAACAATTGCATATTCCAACAGGGTTCACTTCGAATATAAACTATATGCAATATCGGAATGATGAGAAAACCATTGGTCCTTATGCCAATCTTACCTATCACTTTGAAAAAGGAACACAGGAAGCAATCGATGTATTTTATCAGGATGAACGTATGCCAAGGTGCATTCCATATGATATAGAGAATGATGACAGTGTTGAACAATACAAAGGGTATAAGCTTACAATCAATAAGCGTTATGAGGAAGAGAGTGGAAATACGTTGTATTGGGTGCATGCATATCGTAAGGGTTATATCATACAAATGAACGCTAGGATACAAAATGAAGAGGAATTTTCAAAGTTCTTAGAAAGCTTTCTAATTTAACCTTGTAATTTATGTGAAAATTGGCTATAATAAGCTAGAAAACGATGATAAGGATTAGTAATAAAGCAACTCATCTTAGGGAGAGAAGATCATGGACTGAAAGTCTTCTTGAAGGATAGCTTTATGAATTCACCTAGGAGTGAGATTAAACATCTCCCGTATCCATGACGGTTATCATGATAAACAAGGTGTGTCGCAAGATGAAACAGGATGGTACCGCGCTATAGTAAGCGTTCCTGTAGTCTTACGACTTTTTTATTGGAAAGGAAGTTGAATTATGGATGTTTTAACGACGTTAAAAGAAGAAGGTTTAAGCAAGATTGCATCTTGTAAAGATGTAAATGAATTACAACAGCTTCGTGTATTGTACCTAGGTAAGAAAGGTCCTATTCAGGAAGTTATGAAGTCTATGAAGGATTTGAGCGCTGAAGAGCGTCCTGCATTTGGACAGATGGTCAATGATGTAAAGACATTGATAGGAAGTGCAATTGAAGAACGTAAGGCGATTTTAGAAGTGGAAGAGATGAATCAACGTATTGAAAATGAAAAGATTGATATTACGTTGGATGGACAAAAACCTACACTAGGAAATATGCATCCACTTATGTTAATTCAACAGGAAATGGAAGATTTGTTTGTTGGGTTAGGTTATACAGTGGAAGAGGGTCCTGAAGTGGAATTCGATTTGTATAATTTTGAACGTGCAAATATTCCAAAGGATCATCCTGCTAGAGATATGCAAGATACATTCTATATCAATGCAGAGGAGCTATTACGTACGCATACAACGGCCATACAGACGCGTCAGTTGGAAGTTTTTGCGAAAGATGAAGTTCTACCTATAAAAGTCATTTGTCCTGGTAAAGTGTATCGTAGGGACGATGATGACGCGACACATTCTCATCAGTTTATGCAATGTGAGGGTCTTGTTGTTGGAGAAGGTATTAAATTATCAGATTTGAAGGGAACTTTATTGTTCTTGGCACAATCGATGTTTGGAGAAAGCAGAACCATTCGTTTCCGTCCAAGTTATTTCCAATTTACAGAACCAAGTGTTGAAGTAGATGTTAGTTGCCATATTTGTGGTGGTAAAGGATGTAATGTTTGTAAGGGAACTGGTTGGATTGAGATTTTAGGTGCTGGTATGGTGCATCCAAATGTACTTTCTATGGCTGGATATGATCCTGAAAAGGTAAGTGGTTTTGCATTTGGTATCGGTATTGAACGTGTTGCGATGTTGAAGTATGGAATTAGTGATATTCGTAATTTCTATACAAACGATATTCGTTTCTTGAAGACGTTCTCTCGTTTTGAGTAGGAGGAAGTACGAATGATAATAAGTAGAAAATGGCTTCAACAATATGTTGATATATCTGATTTAACAATTGAAGAAGTTGCGGATAAATTAACCAATAGTGGTTCAGAGGTTGAAGGAATCGAAAGAATGAGTCAAGGTAGTAACCTTGTGATTGGTAAAGTATTAACTTGTGTGGATCATCCAGATAGTGATCATTTGCATGTATGTGAAGTCGATTTAGGCGATAAGGTAACACAAATTGTTTGTGGAGCGCCAAATGTTGCGGCAGGACAAAAGGTCATTGTAGCTCGTCCTGGAGCCGTATTAGCAGGTGGAGAAATCAAAGATGGTGTCATTCGTGGACAAGAGAGCCATGGTATGATTTGTTCTTTATTAGAACTTGGTGTAGATGCGCATCAATTGAGTGAAGACAGCAAGAATGGGATTGAAGTACTGGATGAAGATGCGGTTGTAGGGGATGAACATCCTTTGGCATATCTTGGACTTGATGATGAAATTATGGACATTGGTTTAACACCAAATCGTACAGACTGTTTAGCAGCTTGGTCCATGGCTTTAGAAACAGGTGCTGTCTTGAAAAGAGAAGTTAAAATTCCTGCAGTGGAAGGAATCGCGGCACAGGGAAGTGCAACAAAGTTAAAAATTCACAGTGAAAGCGAAAAATGTCCATTGTTTTTAGGAAAAGTCATCAATGAAGTAAGCATTAAACCATCTCCAAAATGGATGAAGGAATTATTGATGGCAGCGGGTATGAAGTCCATTAACAATGTAGTAGATATTAGTAATATTGTAATGTTAGAAACAGGACAACCTTTACATTTCTATGATATTGATGCGATCAAAGATCAAGAAATCACTGTGAAAGATCATATTCATGAAGACTATACTGCATTGGATGGGGTTACGTATGCATTAAATGATGAAGATATCGTCATCACAAATGCTGGAAAACCAATTGGTATTGCAGGTGTTATGGGTGGAAATGATTCTAAGATTGAAGAGACAACAAAAGGAATCATCATCGAAGCAGCAATCTTCCATCATGTTTCTATAAGAAATACCGCACGTCGTTTAAATCTAAACACGGATGCTAGTGTTCGTTACCAAAAGGGAATCGAACCAATGGCTACCTTTAAGGCAATGGATCGTGCCGTTGAATTGTTAATTGCGTATGCAGATGCGAAAGGATTAGAAGAAACTGTACAATTTGGTTCTAATCACTATACACCAGTTACCATTGATGTAAATGTAGCACGTATGAATACATTATTGGGTACTGACTTTGCGGAAAGTGAAGTCATGGAAGTATTACAGGATTTACACTTAAATCCAACAAAACTTGGAGAAGATCTTCATGTGGAGATTCCAAGTTATCGTACAGATTTATTGATTGAACCAGATATCGCTGAAGAGATTATCCGTATTCTTGGTTATGATCGTTTACCATGTACGATGCCTCAAACAACATCAACTCTTGGACACTTAAACAAACGTCAGAAATTAAGAAGAAAATTACGTTCTACCTTAAGTGATCTTGGGTATAATGAAGCAGTTACGTATACACTGGTAAGTAAGAAAAAAATCGATGAAGCAGTTATGGGAGATGAACAAGTATATGAATTGGCTTCTCCAATGAGCGAAGATCGTCGCTATATTCGTAATTCTATTCTTCCTGGCTTATTAGATAGTATTGCGTACAACCAGGCAAGAAGTGTAAAAGATATCGCTTTGTTTGAAATCAGTAATGCGTATGGAATTGGAAATGTAGAAGAACGACTTTGTGTTGCGGCAAGTGGAGCACTGCATAAGAATCGTTGGCAAAACTATAGTGTTGATGTGGACTTCTATACATTAAAAGGTGTATTAGAATCGATACTTTCAAGTATCGGGTTTGATGAAAAACGTGTGGTATTCAAAGAAAATCATATTGATTGTAAGAACTTCCACCCATATCGTAGTGCGGAAGTATATTTAGGAAAAGAGTTGTTAGGTATTGTTGGGCAACTTCATCCAATGTTGGCAAAAACATATGATATCAATGATACAATTGCGATGGAAATCAATCTTGAAATTCTTCTTAAGAATAAAGCTAGTAAAGTGAAATTCTCAGAAGTATCAAAATTCCCATCGGTTACACGAGACTTAGCGTTTGTTGTTAAGGAAGATGTAAAAGTTGCGAACATTATCAATAGCATTAAGAAGAATGGAAAACTTGGAAAAGAAAACATTATTCAAAATGTAGAAGTGTTCGATGTTTATACAGGAGAACATGTGGAAAAGGGAAATAAATCAATTGCGTTGAGTATCACTTTCCAAAGCTTTGAAAAGACTCTTAAAGATACTGAAATCAATAGTATTCATGAATTGATTTTAGAAACTTTAAAGAAAGATGTACAAGCAGAATTAAGATCATAATGAAAAAGGCAGCCAATCGGCCAATGTCATTAAGTTAATAGAACATAGGGTTACATCAAATCATGAAAAATGTAAAACGATGAATAGTTTTAGTTAGTTAATTAGAATTAGATACAATGAAAAGAAGTTCTGATGATGAACTTTTTTTCAAATATGTGCTATAATACAAATGTCGTTACGAGAAGCGATAATTAAATCGTATGTAGCTCTTTAGTTTGGGAATGTAGCGAAAGATGTGTAAATATCAAAGAACTGGTAAGAATGTGAGTAAGAAACATTCCAACAGGAGGAAACTGATATGAACACATCTTTTATTTCAACGCAACAAATCAAGGAATTGGTTAATGAACAAAAGTTTACATCTACCAATGATATTATGCAATGCATGAAGGGCATGTTTGCCGATGTACTTGAACAAACTTTACAAGCTGAAATGGACATGCAATTAGGCTATGATCATGCACAACGCAGAACAATTGACGGAAAGAAAAACTACCGTAATGGTACAGTGAAACGAACCATGAAAACACAGTTAGGTGAAGTCGATATAGAGGTGCCCCGTGATCGTAACGGTGAATTCGAGCCGCAAATCATTGGTAAATATCAAAGAAATGCGGATGGCATTGAAGAACGTATTCTATCCCTTTATGCAACAGGTATGTCGACACGAGATATCAAAGATCAAATTAAGGGTCTCTATGATGTAGAGATTTCGGAAGGACTCGTGAGCAAAATCAGTGAACGCATATTGCCTGAAGTAAGTGAGTGGCAGAACCGTCCTTTAGAGGCTTCCTATCCATTCATTTTCATGGATGCCATACATTACAAAGTTAGAGAAAATCACCAAGTAATCACGAAAGCAGCTTACGTCGTGCTTGGCATAAATGATGATGGATGTAAGGACGTGTTAGGCTTATGGGTGGGCGCTAGTGAATCCGCAAAGTACTGGATGGGAGTGCTAAATGAGCTGAAAAGCAGAGGGATAAAGGATGTATCCCTATTCTGTGTTGATGGACTTACAGGCTTTCGTGAAGCGATTGGAGCAGTCTATCCAGAAGCACGAATACAACGTTGCATTATCCATCAAATACGTAATAGCACAAAGTTTGTGAGCTATAAGCATTTGAAGGAATTCATGAAGGATTTAAAAACAGTATATCAAGCAACAACCGAGGAACAGGCATTGAACCAGTTAAGTATTTTCAAGGATAATTGGGGAAAATTATATCCAACCGCAATTCGTAGCTGGGAAGAAAACTGGGATATTTTATCCACGTACTTTGATTATCCAGTGGAAATACGAAAAGTTATCTATACTACAAATGCGATTGAGGGATTGAACAGACAATTCCGAAAAGTCACAAAAACGAAAACAATGTTTCCTAATGACGACAGTTTAAGAAAGATGTTATATTTAGCAATTCAAAATTTAACATCTAAATGGACAATGAGATATCGTAACTGGGATTTGATAAGTTCGCAATTAGAATTAATGAAAAAAGTAGCTGTTTAAGGAAATGTATAAACAAAATTGAAATATTAATAAAAGTAATTAAAAACAGTATAACCACATGTAAATTGGATATACTGATAGTATAAAGGATATGGAAAATAATCCTATCCTATGAGCACATATCGAACCATGTCGAAAAGTACTTACACATAATTATTCACATTCCCCTTAGTTTTCATCTTTCGCTCAACATGTCGGTCAGGACGTATTGGCAAAAGCTCACTACGAATTAATTCATCCAGATTAGGTGGTATTCCACCTTTTCTTTTACTCGCATCACGGATTAAATG
>NZ_JBSPEZ010000024.1:0-43419 GCF_053848845.1 Amedibacillus sp. YH-ame6 | reverse complement strand
CTGATTCCCTCATCACCGATTACTGATAATGCCTTTATCTATGATGATCTGCCATTTTAGTGAGAGATTTTATTTTCGCTTATGTTTCATCTTTTTTGAGACATTTTCAAAAACGGTTGACACTGATTTATTATTTTCCTACTTATAAAGGTTTTATTCATCTACAAGTCATACAAAAAGAACGTCTTATCAAACGATGCCCTCTAGCATTTCTAAGACGTTCTCTTCTTATATTCAAGTAATTATACTGAATCCTTCATTTATTAGTAAACTGTAAATCCTCCATCACTTACTACGATTGAACCAGTGATATGTCTTGCCTCATCACTTGCTAAATACAAGATAGTTCCGGCTTGTTCTTCACTTGTCGCATTGCGTTTTTGTAATGTTTCAATCTTACCTGACATCATAGAATTTTTAATATATTCACTTGGATCAATTCCTTGTGCCTTTAAATCACCAATCACTTTCATCATTTTATTCTTTGCAGTTTCTGTAAGTGGCGTATCTGTTCCTGCAGGACAAACCGCATTACATGTGATATTTTTTGTAGCGTAATCCATAGCTGTTGATTTTGTTAATCCAACCACACCATGTTTACTAGCAACATAAGCAGGACCAGCAGGAGTTGCACGTATTCCTGCGACACTTGCAGTATTGACAATGGTTCCACCAAATTCATTCTTTAACATATATTTAATCTCTTCACGAATACAATAGAACATTGCATTTAAGTTGGCATTCACTACATCAAACCAATCATCATCACTTACATCTTCTATCTTCTTAGAATCACCAACGATCCCAGCATTATTAATCGCAACATCAATGCGGCCATAAGTTTCCATGGTACGTGCATATAATGCGATGATATCTTCTTTCTTTGTTACATCACATGCCACAAATAAAGCTTTTCCACCCGCATCAACAATGGTTTTTTCAATCTCTTTACCACGTTCCACACTTCTTCCCGCAACAACAACGATAGCTCCTTCTTCTCCTGCGCGAATACAAACTGCTTTTCCAATTCCACTCGTTCCCCCAGTCACAACCATGACTTTATCCTTAAAACGATCCTTAAACATATATACTCCTCGCTTTCTATGTAACTTTATTATAGCGCTTACATAATCAATTTGATATATAAAAACCAAATTTTTATGTTTTCTATAGGTTCCCCCATGCTCTTTACTAAATTTCATATCGCAATCTAAAATGAAGATACACTGAAGTACTGCTTCTCCTCTATCATTATAAAAGGCGTAACCATGAAAGATTGTATACCTTTCTTGCTCACGCCTTAAAATTTCAGAGTGTTTCTTATATATTTCGTTTACACTACTTTTGATATTTCCTATTTATAAACATTCGATAGAAAGCATATCGTTATGTTTCATATCTTTTTGAACCTTTGATAGATTCACCTTTTTACCATCGGTGAAAATGACCATAGTTGTCGTAGACTTTCCAAGTTTATGAATCTTGTCGATATCTACATGAACTAAGACATCCCCCTGTTTTACTTCTTCACCTTGTTTTACACATACCTCAAAACCTTCCCCATTTAACTCCACTGTATCGATTCCAACATGTAGTAATAACGTACCTTCTTTACCTCGAATGCCAAAAGCATGACCACTTGGAAATACAGTTTCTAATGTACCTGAAATAGGCGCTACGATTTTTCCCTCTGTGATTTCAATCGCAAAGCCATCTCCCAACATTTTATTTGAAAACAATTCATCTTCCACATCTTCTAATGCGATACGATTGCCAGTTGCTGGAGCTTGTAATACAAGTTCACATGGACCACCCAATACTTGCATATCCTCTTCAATCGCTTCATTTTCATGAATCGCTTCCTCCGGAATTGCAAATAGATACGTAATTGTAAAGCATACTACAACAACTAGGATAGAAATGATGAAATAGAACAGAAGTTGATGTCCTTCATAAATATACATTAAGTAAGAAGGAATTACAGCGAGTCCATACGAATTTGATTGAATATGGAAAATAGATAATAAAGCTGCACCAAGACCAGATGAGAAACACATTACAAATAATGGTTTTAAATTATATCGCAGTTGGATACCAAATAATACAGGTTCGCTGATTCCAAACAATTGCGATAACATAGCTCCTACTGCGGTTTGTTTTACTTTTTGAATCTTTGTTTTCTTAATAAAGGCGAGACAAGTACCAACATTCGCAAATCCATACATTGCACATAAGGTAATAAGAGCGTTAAATCCAGTGTTTGCTAGTAAGGATGTTTCAATCATAACATACGTGTGATGAAGTCCAGTAATAACAGCAAGAGGATACGTAAATCCAATTAAGAACCCACCTACTCCAAATGGAAGTTCAATCAATATACGAATGATATCCACCATTTTCAATTCGATGATATGCATGATTGGTCCAATTCCTAACAATATGATAAGCAATGTGATTAACATAACGAAGAATGGTGTAAAAATAAGATCCAATACATTTGGCATATGCTTACGTAAGAATTTTTCAATAGTTGCGCCTATATACCCAGTCACAATAGCAGTAAGTACACTTCCTTGACAACCAACTAGTGGAATAACACCAAACGCCATAATCGCTTTTACTCCACTGTTAGGATCCGCAACTGCATATGCATTAGGAAGGATTGGAGAGACAAGCATCAATCCAATTACCAAACCTATCACTGGAGTTCCCTTAAATACTTTAAAGGATGACCAAACAATGATTGCTGGTAAGAAAGCAAACGCTGTTTCTGTTAATACGGAAACTAGTGTTTGGATATATGCAGGAATACTAGCACTCGTTGCACCAAATAAAGATAGTACACTATCGTTGAAGAGACATCCTTTTAATCCAAGGAATAAACCAGTAGCCGCAATCACAGGAATGATTGGCACAAAGATATCCGCTAATGTACGCATGAATCTCTTCATCCCTTTTTCTTGGTTCTTCATGACATCTTCTTGTTCTTTTTTGGATACTGTTTTAAGTCCCATTTGTTCTACTTCCGCATAGACTTTATTGACGATACCAGTTCCCAAAATGATTTGATATTGTCCAGCTGTAAAGAAGACTCCCTTTACCTCGTCAATTTTATCCACAAGCGCATCATCAATGTTATTTCGATCTTTCACAAGAAGGCGTAAACGTGTGGCACAGTGTGTGATAGATAGGATATTATCTCTTCCTATTGTATCAATAATTTGTTCTGCGATAATTGCATATTTATTCATGGTATTCCCTCACTTTCATCAATACTGCTTGAAATGGTTGTAACGTTATTGTATCTTTTGATATGAAATCTTCTTTTAAATTTTGAAAGATAATATCATATGTTGCATGACTTTCTTCATGTATTTCTTGATTACTAAAATTGAAGTAACAATCTATCACAGTATTCTGATAAGTTCTTCTATAAGCAATCAACTCTTTACTTTGGGTTTTGATTGGTGTGATATCACCATAGATGAGACAATCACTGTATTCACTATGTTGACGAACATCAATCATTTCCTTATAGAATTCATAAATACTATCTTCTTTTCCAACTTGGTTGATGGCATTGATTTCTTTGTAATGATCATCTAGTGCTAGCCAAGGTGTATGATTGGAGAACCCTGCATAGGTTGAATCATCCCAAGGGAATGGAGTTCTAGAATTATCACGACTTCTAAGATTCACAAAGTGCATTGCTTCTTCTTTAGAGAATCCTTCTTCTAAAGAACGATGGTATTGGTCGATACTAGATAGATCATTAAACTGTGATACATCATCTCTTTCGAAATTGATCATTCCTAATTCTTGTCCTTGGTATATAAATGGAGTTCCGCGTAGGAAGAAATACATAGCTCCCAACATTTTTACTGCATCTTTATTTCTTTGATGTTCTTGTAAATACTTTGTCGTTGCTCGAGGTTGATCATGATTTTCAATAAAGTTTGCGGCCCAACCGTATTTTTGTACTTGCATTTGACTATTTAAAATACGATTGCGTAAATCTTCAATGGTCCAAGGTATTCTTAGAAACCATTCGCTTCCTGAAGCGATATCAAGATCTGCATGTTTAAAATCAAATATCATAGAGAAGAAGCCATCCTCTCCTATAAATTCTTCTAACTGATCGTATTCAATTCCTGCTGCTTCCGCAACGGTCATACAATCATATTTCTGAAAGGTTTCTTCTTTCATTTCTTCCAAGAACTTTTCAATACCTGGTTTGTTTCTTGTAGCCTTCGTACATTTCACAAGACCATCAACACCATCGCTTTCTAAGCTTTGAAAGGATAAATCTTTTTTGATAAAGGTAATGGCATCCACTCGAAATCCTGCAACACCTATACGAGACCATTTTTCAATAATATTATACAATGCTTTTCTAAGTTTTGGGTTTTCCCAGTTTAAATCTGGTTGTTTTTTACCAAAGGAATGAAAGTAAAACTCATCTCTACCTTCTACCTTTTCCCATACACTTCCACCAAATACAGAACGCCAATTGTTTGGTACTTGCGTTCCTTCTTTGAAAATATAGTAATCATGATATGGACTGTTCACATCATGCAATGCTTCTATAAACCAAGGATGTTCATCACTGGTATGGTTTAATACTAAATCAAGAATAATCTTAATTCCTTTTTCTTTTGCCTCTTCAATCAAATCCGTTAAATCGGACATCGTTCCAAAATCTTCCGCCACAGATAAGTAATCACTGATATCATATCCATTATCATCCATTGGAGATTTAAAGATTGGACATAACCAAATCATGGTAATTCCTAAATTCTTCAAGTACTCTAATTGCGATTGAATACCTTTAAGATCCCCTATTCCATCTTGATTGCTATCTTTAAAACTTCTTGGATATAGTTGATAAACAACCTCTTTTTGCCACCATTGTTTCTTCATAATGCCGCCTCCTTAAATAAGCTTTCTTCTTTTTAGTTCGTTGTATACACCATCTTGAAATATGTCTTCGCAAATCGATGTGGCTTTTGCTTTTAGTGCTTCATGCCCATTTGCCATTGCGATTTTTATATTGGAATACTGAAACATATCTAGATCATTTTGCCCATCTCCAAAGCATAGGGTTTCTTCTTTCTTGATATCACACTCATGTTGTACTCTTTGTACTGCAGAACCTTTGTCACACCCTCTTTGAACAATTTCATAATAGGTTGTATCAGTATCTTTTTCTTGTTGTACCAAGTACATGGAAGTACCTAAGATATCTTGTATCTTTTGATATACTTCATGCTTTCCCCAAAGGTAGAGCTTATGAATCGGTTCCATATTGTACTGTACCATGTTATCAACGTATCGAATTTTTTCTTGGATGAATTGTTTATCTGTTGATCGTAGTGTCTTTCCTTTTTGTTCATTCATCGCGCATAGGATTTCTTGTGCCTTTTTATTCATGAATACTTCATCGCCACTTTCTAATGCAAATCCAATATTCGCATCTTTTAGAACCGATATACATTTCATCATCATTTCTTGAGGGAAGTACGCATCCCATAACACTTGGTGATGCAGTTCAATGTGATTACCTCCACCCGTGATATATCCATCCAATGAAATTGTAAGTACATCATCTGGAATTGTTGCTTTACTTCTTCCTGTGCAAATGACTACGAGGATATTCCCTTTTCGACATTCTTGTATCGCAGTGATTGCGGAATTAGGAATTCCAAGACGTTCATCTCTCAGTGTTCCATCGATATCAAGTAGTATAAGTTTGACCATGATATGTTCCTTTCTCTTTTGACAATTTCATCTTAAACCAAAAGTAAAGGGCTTTCAATCGCTGAGAGCCCTTTCGTAAATATGTTCTTTTCTAGTTCTTATTTTCATTGTTTGAAAAAATGTTCACATCACAATATAACTTATATTTCACATATAATAATTCTATAAGAATAAAATACGGTGTTGTAACTTCATAGTGCAATGTGTCATCTATTTCCATTTGCATGGTATCGATATAGAAACTTTCATCGCATAAATGAGAGAGTTCATTACTTTTCATTTTTGTAATAGATATCAAAAACGCTCCCTTTAATTTCAACTGCTTCGCAAAAGATATCACTTCTTTTTGTTCACCATGCAAAGATATAAAGAAGACAACATCCCCTTCTTGTACAAACTTTTGTAACGATGGTATCGTATCTACTCCATACATATCATAGAAGCTCTTCCCTGTTGGAAGAAAAATGCGCTTCATTTCTTTTGCGGCTCTTCCTTGTTGGTATCCTTCTCCATATACGATGATTCTTTTCGCATTATAAAGTTTTTCAAATAATAATGTACAATCCTTTTGTTCTACATGATCAATCACATGATGATAGGTATCTAATACATCTTTCATGTCGTATTCTTTTCTATCAACTGCTTTCCCTTCAAAACGTAGAAGTGCTTTTAATTCACTATAACCTGGAAGCTGTAATTTCTGTGCAAATCTAGATAACGCACTTGTGGACACATGATATTTCTTTGAGAACTCTTCAATTCCTAAATGAATACAATCTTCTCTATGTTGTACGATACAAGTACAAATATATTCATCATTGGCTGTAAAGTGATCAAAATGCACGTTGATTAATTCTTCAAACTTCATTTTCTTCACCCCCATGTTCCATCTTTTTCTTATATTCTAAATACTTCATAAACAACATATCCAACAACGCATAAAAAACTCCAACCATTTCATAAGAAACATATTGTTTATTATCCAATCGTTGTGTTGCTGCATATACATTCATTTCACACATCGAAGAAATCGTATTATTTTGTAAACGTGTAATGGATAAGGTATGTATATGAGAAGACATATCTTTCATGACTTCGATTCCTTCTTTGGTTTCTCCTGACAATGAAATTATGATAAATACGTCATCTTTTTGAAAACCATCTTTCATAAGTGCTATCTCACCATAATCAAATAGGTCAATGACACACTTCCCAACCGTCAAAAAGATACGTTTAAATTCCTGAGCAATGCTTTTTTGTTCATTACCAGTGCCATATATATAAATGGTATCCGCATGATATAGTTTTTCGCAAATCTGTGTAAATGATATCTTATTTAAATCTTGTATCATAAGATGATACGATTCACATACATTATGAAAATCTAGTTGTGTAGGCCGTTCTACATCACTTTCTTTTAGTAAATACTTCAGTTCTGAAAATGATTGTAAGGATATTTTTCTACACACTCTTAAAAGAGTTGCTCGAGATACATGACAAGCTTGTGCTACTTCATCACAAGATGCCTGGGCAAGCAATAAACGATTTGATAAAATAGTCTTAAGAATCTGTTTATCACTCGTATTCAATGCATCGTAATAGGTATTCATCAACTTTTCTAATTCCACAGCGTTCACCCTAATCCTTATATGCTTAATTATGACATTTTGTGATAGAAAAAACAATTTTGTTTTACAAAATTTGAGAATTATTAGAATCGCTTCATACCCTTACAGTATGGTTTCTAAGGTGTATAGTTTACATTACACTTTTCTTAATTCTGCAATTGCGCCATAATGCAAAACTTCAAATTCAGAAAGAGCAATCTCCTGTAACAACTGCATATGTTCTTCTTCCCATGCTTTAACTTCATATTCACTTAGAGAAGCACCAACACCTCGACATGCTTTCATTCTTCCATGCCAACTTTCACGTGTGAATTTGATGGATAAAGGGTATTCCTCATGATAAACATATTCAAATTTATCGCGATAGCATTCAGGTATGGAAATAGGATGTATCCTCTCTCCACAACCGTTCCATTCAGGATTATATTTCAACACAAGGTTTTCACTTGCCCCAGCAATTTTATCCTCAAAAGGTAGCCATGCCATATACAAGATAAGGATCCTTCCATTCGGCTTTAACATATCATATAACTTAGGCATGATGTGTTCATGATCAAAATACCAAAAGCACTGGCATGCGGTAATCACATCGAATGAATTCTTTGGAAAATCAATATGTTCTGTAGGTAATGCATAATACTTGATATCCATATCAACAGAGAGCATTTTCGCCTGTTCAATCTGTTGTTCAGAAATATCTGTGCCTGTCCATGTTGCACCATAGCGAACCATATTTCTTGGCAAAACCCCTGTTCCAGTACCTATATCAAGAACATTTTGTCCTGCTATACAAAGACCGCAAGAAGTGATTTTATCATAGAATTCTTGTGTATATGTCTCTGTATCTTGCGTAATCAGCTGATGTCTTACCCCAATCAAAAACTTTTCCACCATCTATATTTTTGTCTGTAATATGCATGTTTCAAACTTCCTTTCCATCATTTACACTACGTTATTGAAAATATCATGCGTAGTTTAAAGCATACCTAATTCCCTTATTATAAGTACTAAAGGTTCTTCATACTCTCTTCAATCAATTCCTTTGATAGCTCCATTGCACGTAAAGTTTTAAGGTAGCGATTGTATTGTGCTGTCCTTACTTCATATTTGCTTTGCGCCTTAGTACATTTGTGAATAATTGATAGAATGGGAGGCAATGCCTTTTCTAATTCTTCTTTGGAATACGTCCGTATCTGTTTCTCAATAAGCTCTTTTGAAGTATATAATGCATGTAATCGATTCTTCAATAAAGTATATTGAGAACATCCTTCTTCAAATTTCAACTGAGCTTTTTCACACCTCGAAATAAGAGATTTTAATTCCTGTAAAATTTCTTCCTTATCTTGTTCTATATCACTTTTCATATAATTTTACTCCTTATAAGATTACAAGAATAATTATCATTCGTTTATAACACGTACTTCAATTCCCAAAACTCCATACTTATCAATTTCTTTTTGCGAGTAATATACTAACATGTCCTTAGGATCTGCGATTTGTTCCTTCATATAACCAATGGAAAGTTTGTCATGGTTCAGATATAATTCATTGAATGATGGATAAATATGTTTATCTAAAACGAGACATTTCAAAAGTTCTTTCGTATCTATATTTGTAAACACTATGATAACATCCTGCTGTATTTGAGCTCTTTTCTCATCATTTAAACGCATTTCTATTGTCTTGGTTTTATTCTTTATTGCCTCAAATGAGTCTGCCCATAAAGTCATTTTACCATGACATAGTTCATTTAAAAAGACTTATCAGATATTCTTTTATCTAGTAATTCTCGACTTATATCATAGCTTTCCTTGAAACATGGTATCTGCATCTTTACATAAATACTAAACAGCTGTACTACTCGTCATCATCGCGACTGGCATTCCACCTGGAACCATTCATCTTTGACCTGCAAAATACAGATTGTAAATATGAACAGATTTTGAAGAATAGCTTTGACTACTTGTTCTAGGCTTCATAACAAACACCCAAAATCTACGAAATTTATTACAAACTCTATTTTATTTATTTCATTAATTCGTATTTTATTTATCAAATGATAACTACTTTTCTACCAATCTCAACACTCGCATCACTATTATGAGAGATAATCACAAGTCCTAAATCGTATTTCTTAGCAAATTCATTTAAGTCAATTGAAAACTTTTCTCTTGTGTTGTAATCCAAAGCACTGGTGGGTTCGTCTAACAATAAGTAATTTGGCTTTCTTATTAACATTCTTGCAATACAAATCCTTTGTTTTTGTCCACCACTAATATTGGATGACCCTGCATATAGTTTATAATTTAATCCTTTATCCTTAATCAATTCTTGTAATTGACACACTTGAATTACTTCATTAAATAGGTTTTCATCATATGTTTCATCAAGAAAAATATTATTTTTTATTGTATCATCAAATAAAACATTTTTTTGATCAACCATCAATACATTTTCATATAAACTTTTATATAAAACTTTTTTTGAATTTACACCATTAAACATTATTCTACCTTCATAATTATCAATAGATTGCATAACTAGTCCTAATAAGGTACTTTTTCCACAACCACTTTCTCCTTCAAGATAAATAATTTCACCTTTTTTAATTTCTAATTTAAAGTTGTTTAATATTTTCTGATTCCCATATTGCACGAAATCTAATTCAACATTGATACAATCAATATTGTTTAATTCTACTTCTCTATCGTCTTTTTTATTACTGTTTATTTCTTTATATAATCTAACTGATAATTTCCCACATACTTTTCTTTCATTTGTCGTATCTGCGATTATTCTTATTGGTTCTTGTATTTGACTAACAAGAGTATACATTGCAAGTAATGAGCCTATGCTCAATTGGTCTATGCTCACAAAATATACTCCTATTAATACACTAGTAAGTGGTAAACCTAGATTTAAGATAACATAGATACAAATATATAACACATTCATAAAATTGAATTTTCTTTCATATTTAAACAAATCAATATTTAGTAAATTAGTAAAATTCTTTATAAACAATCCTTCTTTTGATAAATATTTAATCGTTTTAATCCCTTCAAAACTCTGAATTATATAATCATTATTCTCTCCAGCCTGTTTCAGTATTTCATTATTATACTGAGCGATACGTTCACTTATGATTCTCGTCGAGATAAAACACATGAATACTATACACATAATAATGAAAGTCAAAATCGAATGGTAATAGATTAAAATAACTATATTTATTAATAGAGTGAATGACTGAATGAACATAATCACATTCCCCGATGAAATATAATTACCTATTTGAATCGTTTCATTATTGATTAAGGAAGACAATTTACCAACTTGATTTTTATTAAAGAACCCAATATCATTTTTTAAAATTTCTTTATATATTACTCTCTGTGTACTGTATTTTCCTTTAATTAATAAAAGCCTAAAAAAGTATTGATAAATTAGTACAATTAAAAAATAAAATAACAAAACCAGTAAATAGCTTATGCCTGTTTTCATTATATCGACGACTGAATTTGATGTTACCTTATCAATTATCCCTTGTAAATATACTACTAACAAAGCACTTGTTAATATATAAATAATTGAAAATATGATAGTCGCAATTTTATATTTTTTAATATCCTTTACTTTGTTTTTATAATATCTATATTCTTTATTCATATCTCTCTCCTATAAAATACGATTCAACATTGTCCTTTTCCTTTATTATTTAGATTATAAATCAAAAAAAAGAATTAGATATGAAATAGAATTTCATCTAATTCTTTGAGGATTTGTTATTATTTATTGCACAATTCTATTCTCTAGTGCAAAAATCGATATAGTTTTTCTTTATTTCCACTTTTTTCACAACATGCTTTAAACTCTTCTAACAATAATTTTGCTACAACTTCGGAAGGATATGAATTATAGATTATATTTTTTCTATTTTTCATCAAATAATCTTCTAATAGTGGAACTTTATTATTAGAATATTTCAATACATAATAACCATATAGTAATTTAATTGTATCGTCATAACATACTATATCGTTGTTCAGCAAATAGCTGTCTGAAACTTCTCTATTTAATATCGTATGTATGGAATAAACAAAGATTATATTTGGGAAAAAATAATCTTTATGAAATATGACTTTGTCAAACGCTCTTAATGATTCATCATAATTTTCTTTTAGATAGTTATAATACCCTTTATAACTGTAATAATCTAAATAGTTTTTATTCTGTTTCCCTAGCTTAATTATAATTGGCTCTATTTTATTACAAAGACGTATGAATTCCTGTTGTTCAACATGCATATATATGAACAATTTATTTAAATATAATTCTATCAATTTATTTTTATCATTCTTTATTTCATATGCTTTTTCTAACTTATCACATAGAATGGATGCTTTATAAAACTTCATTTGTCGTATATAGATTGCTAACAACATCATTTGATTATAATCAGATTTTAGTTTTTCAAAATCTATAGCTTCACAAATAGAATCAATTTTATCTATATCATAGTTGTAATGATGCTTTAGTATAACATATGCTACAACTTCCTTATCTCTTAAATTCAACTCATCAAATACTGTTAGTAGAAAAGCTATGTCATCATTATCTTTATATAATCTTTCACTTAAATAACTATCGATTATTTCAAAAACTTTAAGATATATTACTTCGATGACACACTCATCATAATTTCCTAATTCTTTAATCATTGGAGCAATTACATCATCACTATATTCTTTAGATTCTATCATTAAAGATATTTTATGATTCATATTATTATATAAATCATAATTATCTTTATCATAGTTATATTTTAGTTTAAGGTTGTCTAAAAGATCATCATATATTTGACTTTCCTTGAAAATGCCTCCATTTTTCAGTTTATTATACGATTGTAAAGAACAAATATTACCTTCCTTATTTTTGATAAATTCATGAACCTTAAATCTAGAATCTTTTGACTTTTTATATACTCTTTTTCTTTCGTATTGAATAAATTTCCCTATTAATCTTTTTTCATTTTCTTTTATATCTATTTTCATATGTTCTTCCCCCATGTTCATATCTCCAAACCACAGCACTTAAAAGTCGCTATTCGTTTGGTGAATGAAATTTTTAATTTTATCATCTTTTTATCGACATCAGTAAAATAATATGTCTTTTTAAAGATGCTCTTAGCTTCACTAATAAGAGTTCTTAAATTTAATTTCATATGGAACATTATAACATTTATCATTTTAGTAATGTAGAAAAATGACATCATATGGATAATGATCACATAAATTAGAAAATATTCAGTTTTAAAAGAAATCTATACGTTATGGATTGTAACCTAAATGAAAATTTAAACTACCATAGATTTATAATTATTTCTCATGGGAATGTAACGAAAGATGTGTAAATAGTAAAAAACGGGTAAGAATGTAGATGTAAAACAAACTTACTAGGAGGAAAATACTATGAACACATCTTTTATTTCGACAAAACAACTAAAGGATCTTGTCAATGAACAAAAGTTTACATCAACACAGGATATTATGGAATGCATGAAGGGAATGTTTGCGGATGTTTTAGAACAAACACTACAAGCAGAAATGGATCTACATTTAGGTTATGATCATTCTGAAAGACAAGCTCAGGAAGGGCGTAAAAACTATCGTAACGGCTCTGTAAAACGTACTATGAAGACCCAATTAGGTGAAGTGGATGTGAATGTGCCACGAGATCGTAATGGCGATTTTGAGCCAAGAATTATAGGCAAATATCAACGTAATGCAGATGGCATAGAAGAACGTATTTTGTCTTTATATGCTACTGGTATGTCAACTCGTGATATCAAAGACCAGATCAAAGGACTTTATGATGTAGAAATTTCTGAAGGTCTTGTTAGTAAAATCAGTGAGCGTATTTTACCAGAAGTTAGCGAGTGGCAGAATCGTCCTCTTGAAGAGAATTACCCATTTGTTTTTATGGATGCAATTCATTATAAAATACGTGAAGATCATCAAGTTGTGACAAAAGCAGCTTATGTTGTTTTGGGCATTAATAGCGAAGGAATGAAGGATGTACTTGGATTATGGGTAGGTGCAAGTGAATCTGCAAAATATTGGATGGGAGTGTTAAATGAGCTCAAAAGTAGAGGGATTAAGGAAGTGTCCTTATTCTGCGTTGATGGACTCACAGGCTTTAGAGAGGCAATAGGAGCAGTGTATCCAAAGGCAAGAATTCAACGATGCATTGTGCATCAAATTCGCAATAGCACACGCTTTGTTAGCTATAAGCATATCAAAGAGTTCATGGTAGATTTGAAAACCGTTTACCAAGCAAATACAGAGGAACAAGCACTCAACCAGTTAAGCATTTTCAAAGATAAATGGGGGAAACTATATCCAACCTCTATTCGCAGTTGGGAGGATAACTGGGATATCTTAAGCACCTACTTTGATTATCCAGTTGAAGTACGAAAAATTATCTACACAACGAACGCTATAGAAGGATTAAATAGACAATTCAGAAAGGTAACGAAAACAAAGACTGTATTTCCTAACGATGATAGTTTACGAAAAATGTTGTATCTAGCTATACAGAATTTAAGTAGCAGATGGACACAGCGATGCCGTAATTGGGATATGATTCAGAATCAACTTGAGATCATGAACACACACTGTTAATATGTAAAGATAAAAACATAAAAAAATCAGTATGAACCTTAATGAAAAGGGCATACTGATAATAGATAAATCAAAGATGAACATCTATGGTTCGACATCTACTTGTTTATTCTTGTCGAATATTACTTACACATAATTCTTCACATTCCCTTTCTCATTGGTATAGCTAATAAAAAATGATAGTATTCATCTTGCATACTGATTAACATCATTATGAGATTTGAATTACTCAGTAATTATTCTCTTCACAACAGTTATTATACTAAGCAAATTTGTTTAGTATAATTCTCAATTCAACCCTTTTTCATCCTTTTTTTACACTAAATTTTCTGACTATACAAGCTGATGGTATCAAACTGGTATCAGTAAGATATACAGTATACCCTTTAATTAACCTTATGACTTATTAATTGTTGTATTACTTAATGAAATAACCTCCTGTTTTTTTAGCTCCTTTAAGTTCGATATAGTTTTGAAGTTTCCTTCTGATTGAATTTCTTATCATATCTATGGTTACTTCATTATTAACCATACGTATTTTCGTAAAAATATCAGGAACCTTAATACCAGGATTATGACTTATGACTTTTAAAACTTCTAAATCAAGGTCATTTATTTTGTCATTTATTTCGTCATTTATTTCGTCATTTATTTGGTCATTCTTAATCCCATTTAAATTAGGAAGAACTACACTAAAGAAATTATCAGAAGTTTCAAAGTTAGGTTGTACCCTCTCATTTTCATATGCTAATAATGTTCGAGGAATGCCTGTCCCAAAATTTTCGATTAGGCCTAGTTTATCGAACACATGAACAAGTTTATCATTTCTATATGTTTGCACTCCCTTCATTATTTCATCTAGTGTAGCATTAAAAATGCCTCCAGGACTTGTAATCCTGCATTTATCTGTATAAAATTCTACTTTAATATTTGAGCGAATAAAATAATCAGCATGACAAAACGCATTCAAAATCATCTCTCTAAGTGATGCTCCAGGATAAGATACAATTTCTTTCCTTTTAAAAGATTTAATATCAATGGTCGCCGATACATCATTTAATCGTTCTGCTTGTTCTTTTATATTTTTAAATAATTCGATCAATGATCCTTTGAATTGTTTCTTTAATTTGAAATTCATATTTTTATCGTATTCAGCAACTTTAACTACAATATCTGATTGATCTGATAAAATAAAACCAAGATTTGTATATTTCCCATCTATCTTTTGAATTCCTAATGAAATCATAATTCTCTCATTTAGTTCAATTTCATTTTCTTCAAACATTTTATTTAAAGATTTAAATGTTAAATCTTGCTCATCTGAATCATCTTCCTCATAATTATAATTTTTAGATAACATAATCATTCTTAATATTTCATCTTCATTGGCTTTTCTGATACTTCTACCAACTCTTTTATAAACTCCACTAGGCTTTGGGCCTTTTTCCTTCAAATAATATGGTTTATCTTTTCCCTCTCGTACTTCTATTACCAATACACCATCCGCATTAAAATAATGTTTTATTAAATTCGATGGCAACGGAAATATTACATCTTGAATCCAATTAGCAATTTTCGTATCAATTAAATCCCTATCTATAGACAAGAATGGTTCATATATACTTCCGTCATCTTCAACACCAACATATATTGTTCCATTCATCGTATTTAGAAAAGCTATGATTTCATTTTTTATAGGTTCAATTAATTCTCTCTTCAATTCTACATCTACCGTTTCTTGATACATACATCGCCCTCCATTTTTTATTTTGTCTATCTAATATCGAAATTATAACACCTTGACAAAATATATTCAATTACTTAATTTGATCTAAATCCTAATTATAAAAAGTTCTCTTTTGATACCAATTTGATACCATTGAAATACAAAATATTGTATATTCAGTGAAATGGAGAGAATCAATAATAAAAAGCACCTATTTAATGGCGCTTTAAATAAAATAAGTATGTTGTTTACTATTCAAATTCGATTGTTGCTGGTGGTTTACTTGTTACATCATACAGTACGCGATTTACATGCTTCACTTCATTTACGATACGAGTCGAAATGACATCCAATACCTCATAAGGTATCTTAGCCCAATCTCCTGTCATACCATCAATGGATGTAACAGCACGAATGGCTACTGCATAATCATACGTTCTTTGATCTCCCATGACACCAACAGAACGCATATTCGTTACTGCGGTGAAATACTGCCAAATTTCACGTTGCAATCCTGCTTTTGCAATCTCTTCACGTAAAATGAAATCGGAATCACGAACGATTGTTAATTTTTCTTCTGTGATTTCTCCAAGAATACGAATACCAAGTCCTGGTCCTGGGAATGGCTGACGCCATACCATACTAGAAGGTAACCCCAACTCTTCTCCTAATGCACGCACTTCATCCTTAAATAAAGTATTTAAAGGCTCAATTAACTTAAACTGCATATCTTCAGGTAATCCACCTACGTTGTGATGACTCTTTATGGTCTGTGCTGTTGCTGTACCAGATTCAATCACATCCGTATATAAAGTTCCCTGTGCTAACCATTTGATATCTTCTCCAGAAGTTAATTTCTTTACTTCTTCATCAAATGTATAAACAAATTCATTTCCTATAATCTTACGTTTTTGTTCAGGTTCA
This sequence comes from Amedibacillus sp. YH-ame6, assembly GCF_053848845.1. Lineage (NCBI taxonomy): Bacteria > Bacillati > Bacillota > Erysipelotrichia > Erysipelotrichales > Erysipelotrichaceae > Amedibacillus > Amedibacillus sp. YH-ame6. The sequence continues at coordinate 26,701 of NZ_JBSPEZ010000024.1, read as the reverse complement.
CTTACGCCCGCAAGTTTTCCTAAGAAACGCTCTTTCGCATCAATTTTTACTAGGTTGATATTCATCTCACGTCCAAATGTTTCCATAACGCTTTCTGCTTCACCTTTTCTCAACAATCCATGATCAATAAACATACAAATCAATTGATCACCAATTGCTTTATGTAATAATGCCGCAACTACACTAGAGTCAACACCACCACTTAATCCTAATAACACTTTATCGCTTCCAACTGTTTCACGAATCTTTTCAATCTGCATATCCACATAACTGTGCATAGACCAATCGTTATTTGCTTTACATATTTCAAAGACAAAGTTCTTTAGAATATCATTTCCAAATTCACTATGTCTTACTTCAGGGTGAAACTGTAATGTGTAGATTTGTTTTTGTGTATTGCTAGTGGCTGCATAAGTACAAGTCTCACTTGATGCATTTTTTACATATCCTGATGCTAATTCAGCAACCTGATCACCATGACTCATCCATACAATTTGTTTCTTTGGAAGATTCTTGAACAAAAGACTTTCTGTTTCTACTGTGATTTCTGTACGACCATATTCTTTCGCTTCACATGCTTTCACACTTCCACCATTCATATCATGCGTCATCTGCATTCCATAACATATTCCAAGTACAGGAATCCCTGCATCAAAAATAGCAGGATCACACTTAAATGCATCTTCCTCATAAACACTATTTGGACCACCACTAAAGATGATTCCTTTTACGTCCCCAAACGCTTTTATTTCTTCTAGCGTTAAGGTATGTGGATGTAACTCAGAGTACACACCAAATTCACGGATACGTCTTGCGATCAACTGATTGTATTGACTACCAAAATCCAGTACGATAATTTTATCTGACATTGAAATCCTCCTCTATAAATAAACCGATACCATCCATATAAGAATAGTATCGGTTATTTTAATACTATATATTAGACGTCTAATATAATAGCATTATTTTTTGTTTTTTTAAATATTTTTCTACATTATTTGTGGTAATGCAAAATAGATCACAAAGATAATCATTAGAAGCCATACCGTTATATGCACTTGTTTTGCTTTTCCAGCCGCAATCATAGCTACTGTATAAGAAATAAAACCAAATGCAATACCGTTAGAAATAGAGTATGTAAGAATCATCGCAATTACCGTGATAAATCCTGAACTAGCGAAAATCATATCTTCCCAATCGATTTCTTTTAACTGTTGAGCCATTAAGATACCTACTACAACAAGTGCAGGTGCAGTGACCGCATTTGTTACTGCAGATAAAACAACAGGTGCAAATAATACAGATACAAAAAATAAAACTCCAGTGGTAACTGCAGTTAATCCAGTTTTACCACCAACAGCAACACCAGAAGAGGATTCTACAAAAGAAGTCACAGTAGATGTACCTAAGGCTGCCCCAGCAACAGTACCAACTGCATCCGCAAGCAATGCACGTTCTACATTTTCTAATTCTCCATCTTCATTCACAAGACCAATTTTGTTCGCAATTGCCACAAGTGTTCCTGCTGTATCAAAGAAATCTACGAATAAGAATGAGAAGATAACGATGAATGCATTGACTGGATCTGCAAATAAATCCCCAAATCCTTGCATAAAGCTTCCAGCTGCTTTCATTTGGAAATCTGTTTCAATCCATTTTTCTGGTAATGCAGGCATTCCCGCAACATCAAGCACGCTACCACAAATGATTCCAATAATAGCAGTTATGACCATACCAACAAATACAGCTGCTGGTACTTTCTTGATCAAAAGAAAGATTGTTAATAAGATTCCAAAGATTGCTAACAATACTGTAGGATCCCCAAAGTTCCCCATAGATACTGCCGTAGCTTCATTTGCTACAACGATTCCAGCATTCTTCAAACCAACAAAGGCAATAAAGAAACCAATGCCCGCACCGATTGCCATTTTCAATTGTTTTGGAATTGCATTGATTATCATTTTACGTATTCCAGTTACAGAAATAACAACGAAGATCAATCCTGAAACAAAGACACCAGCTAAAGCTGCTTGCCAACTAAATCCCATCTGTCCACAAATGGTATAAGCAAACAATGCATTAACTCCCATTCCTGCTGCTAAAGCAACTGGATAGTTTGCCACAACACCCATAATTACAGATGCAATACCTGCAGATAATGCAGTTGCTAAGAATACAGAAGATAAATCCATTCCAGCATCTGCTAATACATTTGGATTTACTCCAAGAATGTACGCCATTGCTAAGAACGTAGTAACACCCGCAATCAATTCGGTTTTTACAGTTGTATTCTTCTCTTTTAATTTAAATACTTTTTCTAACATAATTTCCTCCCTGTTTTTTTCTTTCAAAAAGCACTGTGATAATCTTACAACACTTATCCTTCAACACTCTTGTGGAGAACCTCCATATTGCATCGTTTAGATATGCGTAAGACGAAGTTTATTATATATGATAAATTTGTTTTTTACAATTCCTTCCTTGAAGTAATCAGTTTTTAATACAAACGACAATTTTTATGAAATATAATTCCCTCACTTTGATAGTATTAATCTTTATTAAATAGATGTCAAGAACCGACTGATGATTCTTGTGAAAACACCTATCTTATGTTATGATAATTTACGTAAAGGTGGTTATCAAATGTATAAATATCACTACTGCATTACTACTTCTAAGAAGATGGATAACTTTTTAAATTATGACGAGCAAATTATGTTATGTGTAGAAACATATAATCGGAAATCCGAGCATTCAAGAAACTATAAACATATTTCTACGTGCAATATAAAAAAAGACACTATTGAATTTGACTTTTTATCCCAAAATGATTTAGGAGATTGTCCTTCTTTAAAACCTCTATGGTTATTCTCTAGGTCTATGCTCTCTATTTCAGGATTACAAAAATATTGCGTTGATAAGAGATTCTTGAAATTAATGAATGTAAAAAGGATTTCCATGGAAGATGAAAATGTAATTCTTACAGACAAAGATGTTTTAAAGAATTTAATTGACATTTATATGGTAGAGCATAAGGCGTCTCCCTATATGAATAAATTGAGGACTGAAATAAAGGAAGATATCAATGCAATTATCATGAGGTATATAAACAACAAAGAAAGTTAATATTCTATATAAGCTGTGATCTCTCATAGCTTATTTTCTTGCTTCGTAAATATGGTTTTTACACATTAGCACAAAATAAACATTCGGTTCTTGATATTGAGGTATAATTATCTTATACTTTTAATAAACATAGAAGTTCTAATTATATAGACCTTCAGGAGGACAATGAATATGAATGATATTATTTTTTGTAAGAATATTGTCTTGAATTTTCTTGATACTTATGGAAATGGAGACATCAATTTTCTAAAGGGATTTGATTTTTCACTACTATACAAAAACAGAAAGAACTACGATTTTTATGGAGAAAAAAGTAAGAAAGCAAGATACTCTGATGCTGATGATACATTATTGATTCGATGCATTTTATACTTACTACATCGCCAAGATATACAAGGATTATCATTTCATGATATAGGCACTGGAAAGAAATATCGAGGAGATACAATAAACTCTTTTCGTTCACTATTTAAGTGGTATCTAAATGAAACACAAGATCAAATACATCCTATTTTAAAAGAAAATAAAGAATCTGTTCGCGACTATTTATCAGAAGGATTAACGAGAACACAATATTCGAAACTAACTTCAAATATTGAAGCATATCTATCTACATACCATACTCTTGGTAATTTTATATTAATGCCAAATCACACTTGCAATAAACAAACAATTAACACTGCAAGAGGACAATCTATTTACCTTCAAGACTTTTTTGATATGTTTCTAAATGAGGTTAAAAATAAACTTGCAAATAGCGGAAGTGATCGCAACGGTATACAAAAGTTCTTTCATAAGGATTGCTGTAAGGAATATCTTAAAGGATCCTTTGCAACGTATTGTGAAACATATTTTTTGAATATGTATATTTCCGATAATGAAATTAAATTCTATAAGATAAACAACTCCTCCTATCCAAAGAAAGCAAAGCGATGGAGAGTAATTAAAGATTTTAATGACATAGAAATTCAGGAATATTATGAAAATTCATTAGATTTTATAAATGATGCTACAGAAAGAATAAAAAAACGTGAAGAGCTTATGCTACAACGATTAAATGAAATATTATATTATAAACAATCAAATGAAAATGAAGAGAGAGAATCATGAACACAGGACTTGTTATTTATGAAAAAGGAAGCACAGATTATGTTCCTTTAGATAGTCAAATCTTTATTCCATGGTACGATATTAGCGAATTCGAACAAGAAGTTCCATGTGAATTCCTTGAATTACCAAAAATTGAACAAAGAGATAGTTCATTCCTTATAAATTATATAAACAAAATAGCATATGACTATACACATCTCTTCATTTTGTGTTGGTTAAGCGAACATGAATATACTCTTATAAACCATTTTAAAAGTTTAAAAGCATTATATATTTTCATAGCACCTGACCTAAAAGATATAAGTTTTATATCTCATCTCGATTACTTAAAAGATTTATACATCAATTTCTCTATAATAAATGATTTAACACCTATTAAGAATCTAATACTACGTCAACAAGAAATTTATTTTAGTTTTATGAGTGTAAGGTATCAAGAGAGACTATGGATAGATATTTATGAAAGCATGCTTAGCAATATTGGCATTATGAACGCCAAAATAACTTCATTAGATACTTTTGAAGATTTGGAGGCATCCGTAAGCGAATTAAACATTTCTTATAACGACATTGACAATCTAGAAAGTATAAAAAATATTCATATGACATATTTAAATATATCTCATACGAATATTTCATTAGATGAAGCTAGCTCTTTCATAAAAGCAAAAAACCAATTTGGAATCAAGAATATCCTTGTTAGTGATAAGGAGTTGTTCTACGATATTCAGACATTACCATAAATTTGATATTTGCTTAGTAAAACTACTCATGAAACATATGTTTATATGCCTTTGGAATCATAAAAATAAAAGTGTTCATCTTCCTTTATAATAAAAGCATTCTTATCTTCACAAGCAATATGTATCGGCATAGTATCCTTCAAATCATAAAACCCCTTGCGTCTTTTATCTTGTGCATGTGGACAAAAGCATCCCTTTATAAAATCACAACCCTTTACATAATCAAATACAGTCCCATCATCCTTTAGATCACTATATCCATATGTAAAGAAACAACTCGCTCCAGCACTCATTCCAACACATACTACCCCTTTTTGATATGCTTCTTGTAACATTTCAACAATTCCCATATCTTGAAAAGCTTGCATTAAAATACGCATATTGCCTGCGCCTATATACACAATATCACACCCACATATCTTCTCTTTGATTTCATCTCTACCTAATTTTGTATGAAACAAGCGCAAAGATTCTACTTCGCAACCAAGGGAACGATAATAGTGTTTGAAACGTTTTGCATATCCTTGATCATCTTTACTAGCTGTTGGTAAAAATAAGACTTTTGGGTTTACTTTATTCGTACAAGAAATTATGTACTGATCAAGTTCTTTGGTTTCTCCCTTTTGAAAACTGCCTCCCCCTATTGCGACTATCAATTTCATAAAAACATCTTAGATTCCTTTAAGGAAGCAAGTGCTTTTTCAATTACTTCATCACTTTGTACAAGGGCAATACGTACATATCCTTCTCCATATGTTCCAAATGAACTTCCAGGTGTTACCAACAAACCACTCTTTCGTAACAACTCAATCGCAAAACTTTCACTATCCATATCGAGTGGAATCTTTGCCCATATGAACATTGTACTCTTCGGAGATTTCACTACCCAGCCTGCTTCATGAAATCCTTTGATTATGGTATCTCTTCTGCGTTGATAAATTTCTCTTGTCTCTTTCACAATGCTTTGATCCTGTGTTAGCGCACAAATTGCAGCCTTTTGAATAGGTAAAAACATCCCATAGTCAATATTGCTCTTCAACTTGCGAAGCATTCCTACGATTTCTTCATTTCCAACACAAATTCCAATACGTGCTCCTGCCATACCATAGGTCTTAGAAAAAGAGTTGAATTCGATTCCAATATCTTTCGCTCCTTCATAATAAAGGAAGCTCTTTCCATCTTCTCCATCAAATACCAATTCACTATAAGCTGTATCATGTAACACAATAATTTCATACTTCTTCGCAAAACGAATCAATTCTTCATAGAAAGCATCGCTTGCTGTAGCTCCCGTTGGATTGTTTGGATAAGATACAATCATCATCTTTGCACGTTTAGCAATATCTTCTGGAATTTCATTAAATTGAATCAAATAGTCATGTTCTTCCTTCATTGGCATTTCATATATTTGTGCTCCTGCAATACGAGGTCCATTCGCAAACACTGGATAACTTGGTGCTGGAATTAAAACAATGTCTCCTTCATCACAAACTGCAAGTGCGATATGTGCCAATCCTTCTTGAGAACCTTGAAGTGCCAAGATTTCATTTTGTGCATCTAGTTCTACATGGTAACGTCGATGGTACCACTCTTTGATGGTATTCCTTAATTTAGGAGTATCATGCAGTGCATACATATAACTCTTTGGATCTTTCGCCGCACCAATCAATGCTTCTTGTATTTCTTTTGAAGGCGCAATATTAGGACTTCCAATGGTAAAATCATAGACTTCTTTTCCTGCTTTGATATATGCTTGTTTCTCTTCGTCTAATCGAGTAAAAACATCGACTGATAATGTATCCATTCTTTTTGAAAATTTCATCTTGATCACTTCTTTCATCTTTTGTCTATTATAATTCATTTTACTGTGTACTTCAATGTTTTCATGTCTTCCCCACTAAGAAAAAAGCTGGCATACAATGCTCCGTTATCATAATGATATACGCACATTCTCAGCCAACTCATTTATTCTATCACCTGTATAAGTTGTGAACATATTTCTTTATTTTCACAACAACGCTTTATTTCTTTTACGATTGCTTTCGCAATAATGCAATCCTCACATAACATGACAAATTGTTCGGCTTCACTGTCAAAACTCACTTGATCTTGAAAGGCCGGCAATCTTGTTTTTAAAATGTTTTTCACGATACTTTCCCAACTATAGCCATTTTCATATACATCAACATCTTCAAACACATCCCGACAATAAACACCAATTTCTAATGACACAATGCAGTGTACACCATTTTCTTCTATGATAAACGGCGCATATTCAGAATCCACGATCTCATCATAATCATATTCATTCTCTTTCGTATCATAGTATTCTTGAAATTCATAACGAGTATCCACATCTTCATTAGGCGTATCTTTGCGATATCGAATATAACGATACACAATCACAATAAATTTCGCTGACTCAATTGCACAGATGATCAATGTCAGTTGTACAAGTGACAATACAAGTCCACGATTCCATACACGTAAGATAAAAGAAACGATAATAAAAAACCAAATCCCTTTTGCGTAATTGTGTACTTGTATCGTTTCCTTCTCCAACACCTTTTCCATACGTCGTAAATACAATGGAAACACAAAGAGTTCAGCTACAAAGAAAATCCCAAACACAATCAAAATCACAAAGAAATCATTTACACCCGACAACTCTAAATATACCTCTTGAAGTTGTGGTGAAGACAGAAACAATAGGATGATTATCCAAATAAAGAACCCATGATAAAATGTCCTAAAATCAAAATACGTAAAAGATTTGAAACATTCTTTTATGGATGTTTCCTTCATAAGAAATACTGGACGAAAGAAGTTCACTGGAAAAATCAATGTCCACACAAAGTAAATCAAAAGGCCCGCAAGGACTATCATCCATCCAATGAAACTCGCAATCGGTCCTGGTGTATCCTCTTCGTTTTTCTTTTTAGCATCATCTTTCACTACTCGATGTACATTTTTCGCAATAATTCCATCATAAAAATAGGCATCTTTTGCAGTCCAATGACCATTTTGTTCTTCTTCAACACGAAAGGAAATATCCTCATACCGCAGACGTTGTAGTAGCTTTTCTAAATAGGCAAAGTCCAATCGCATACCTTCCACAAAGGTATACACACTCTGATGTTTCAAGATTGCTTGTTCACATTTCTTTCTAGATAAACCATATTCCTCTAACACATCCAATGCTGTTTCATGATAGATAGGCGCATCTATATAAAGCCGTCTTTGAAGACATCTCGTGCCTTCACGAAGTCGTGCGTTATAAGGAGTATTTTCAATTTCGATAAATTCCTCACGACATTGAGAAATTAGTTTCGTAGCTAATAAATGTTGTCCTATGAGTGCAGAGATAAAAATCACAAGAAGTTCCATAAGTATCATGTTCGCATATCGTTCAACCTGAGGAATTGGCAACATTTTTATCCCAATCATCACTAGCATCAAAAGGATAAAACCTATCTTCACACTTCGTAAATTCTTCGTACGTTGATACACTTTATCTTTCAGTAATCTTCTGTTTTTCATATTCAAAAAGAAGAACACAAAGAAGACTGCACTTCCCATCATACAACAAGCACTTATACCAAAAGGTAGCGTTGTTGTTTCATTGGAATTCGATGCGAGGATAAACAAGGTTACCATACCCGCAATTGAAAAGATGGGAATCATCGCAAGATGATTGATATAGTACAAGATAGATTGTCTAAGGTACACAGAAATATATAACATAATAGCTAGACATACAAACCCAAGTGCACTTACTACATTAATGATTAATACAAGAACATCCCATATTGGCAAACGTATTACATCGACTCCCATATCCACCAATAGAAATGGATAAGCCAAGCCAAACATGGCAAATATTCCACAGACAAATAATAGGGCTATATTCACTTTTTTTGAGGAAAGTGTTTCAATCACATCCTTGATATATTGCTTTTGATTCTCATTCATACTACATGTCCCCTTTTGTAGAAGTATAACATGTTCCTTTTTCCCGTAGGAAAAACTCCCTAATTTCTCTACTTTTTTTTATTTTAAATGTTTCTCCATCCACATCGTAATTTCTTCTAAACGTTTCACACGATGTCTTGGTTGACCACTTCTTGATAATTCATGATTCTCTTTTTTAAACATACAAAGTCTACTTTCAACACCATGGTTACGTAACGCCATATACATTTGTATTCCTTCTGTTAAAGGACAACGATAATCTTCATCACTATGAATGAATAAAGTAGGGGTTACACAATTTTTCGCATATTTTAATGGAGAGTGGCTCCATAATTTCTCATGATCAATTTGTGGGTCTGCTGCCTGTTGGTCTTTCGCAAAGAATTCTCCAATATCGGAAGTATTCGCAAAACTTATCCAGTTGGAAATCGAACGTTGAGAGGCAGCGGCCTTAAAACGATCGGTATGTGTGATGATCCAATTGGTCATAAATCCACCATAGCTTCCACCAGTCACGCCAACTCGATTTGCATCTATACATGGATATTTTTCTAAAACCACATCAGTAAATTTCATCAAATCATCATAATCAATTGTGCCATATTTCCCACGTATATCCGCAAATGTATTTCCTCTTCCATCTCCTCCTCTTGGATTCATAAAGAAAACAAAATACCCCATATTCGCCCACACTTGCATTTCATGATAATAGACTTCTCCATACACGGTTTTTGGTCCACCATGAATATCTAATATCGCTGGATAATGTTTACTAGGATCATAATCTCTTGGTTCTAACACCCAACCATATAACGTCATATCCCCTTGTTGTATGGAACAAGGAACACATTCTCTAACATCTTTTCTTTGTAGATACGCATCATGTTCATGCGTACACTGTGTACATGATTTATTTTCTAAATCGTAACGATATAGTTCTTGTAGTTTATTTGGTTTCATACCAACAAACACCAGCGATCCATTCGCAATATCAAAGGCATCAACACTACCCTCTTCATCATAAACACTTTGTAAATTTGCGTCTTTATCTAATTTATAAAGAACGCTTCGATTATATAATGTCGTTATAAAATAAACTTCATCCTTGTATACTTTAAATACACGTCCTCCACCATATCGACAATCACTTCCAACAGATGAACCAAAAGAATCCTCATACTCTTTCCATAAATCCAAAGTTTTTGTTGTGGCATTCCATACATAGAATTTACTGTTCTCATTGATTCCATAGTTTTTTTGATCACTAGCGATAACGAGAAGTGTACCCATATAAGGCAATATCTTAGAAATACTATATACCTCAGGTTTTGTGAAAACCTCACTTTTTTGTTGTTGGAAATCATAGTAATAAATCCCCTCTTTTAGAGATGGACAAGCAGTGTATGCTTCTCCAACATAATATACCCCTTTATGATCTTCACTTAATTCATAATCCTGTAAAGCAAATAACTCTTCACTTATACGAGTCATTTCATGATTCTTTACATCATATAAAAACAAACTATTACGTTTTTTATTTGTAAATCCTTCTCCGTTACCATAAAAAGGAACTTCATCCAATATTTCATAATCTTGCATTTCCTTCTTTTCTTTTAGAAGGCGTCCTTTTTTGTCCTCATCAAGTGCATACATATAAGAATACATCAAATCATAATTCGCGCTAAATACAAATTGATCTTTCTCTATTTGTTTTATGGATGTCAGTGACAAAGGAATGCTAAACGCTTTTTGCGCTTCTCCTCCATGGATACAGATACGATAAAAACATGTTCTTTCTTCTCCATTGGAGATGTCCTCTTTATCTTTTTCATCACGCATACCTGCAAATAGAATATGTTCTTCATCTTCCCAAAGATACATACTCTCTTTTCCATAGCTCGTTAATTGTCTACATTGTTTCCCATCATAGATATACAGATAGGAATGATATGTATTTTCTTCCTCATCGCAAACACTTTTCACAAATGCACAATGTTTTCCATCATTTGCATATTGAACATTTGAAAGAAACTTGAAATCTAAAAAATCTTTTATGTTTATATTCTCTTTCATAAAGTAAACCCTCCTGGCATTATCCTTATTGTAATATAAATACGTAAAAATAAAAAGCAATCCCTTTATATTTACACCCATGAAACAAATGTAAAATGGCTAATAATTTTACAATAAATTGTTATTTCTTTCTGAAAACGTGATATAATTTAGGTGCTGGTATATTTAAAAGGAGGGGTAAATTTGAAAATTCTTGTTGGAGCTGCGACAAAAGCTGATGTCATCAAGGATGCTATTCTAAAAATCGAAGATCCCATGTTTACTTATACAGGTAAAGATGGTATGTATATGGTATATGAATGTGAAAATCCTGATGACAAAGATATCGTTCGTTTCGTAAAGGACACTTTAAAAAGCGAACCGGCATTGTCCATGGTATACTTTAACGTATCTAGTAAAGATTAAAAAAAGAACTACTTCCCCATAGTTCCTGTAAACTGCTGAGTGTGATACAGCAGTTTTTTATTTTACGTATGTTTGAAATACATAATCGCAAAGCTTTTTGATATTGGCATCATTATCCATCGTAATCACTTTTTTCAAAGTTGTAATATTTAGATTTGCGGCTACAAACTCTTCATCTTTTATACGGAAGTTAAATGTTCCAATATACGTACCATATGTAATATCAAATACATACGTTACTTCATTGTTGCCATCCATCTTATTCTTTAACGTACAAATAAAATCCTCTTTATCTTTTAAGATAATTTTTACAGCATTTGCCCCACTAATGGGTATCGATTTACTCATGTTTAGCACCACCTTTATTGTTTATAGTATAGCATGAAAACTTGGATTTTCCTTCCTTTTTCATAGATTTTCTTTAGAAATTTGATTTCTTATTTGCATGTCATGAACGATAAACGTTATAATACTAATGATAAAAAGAGGAAGACACATGAGAAAACTGGCCATTTACTTAAAACCTTTTAAAATACAATGTAGTGTGGGACCTCTATGCAAGTTAATAGAGGCTATTTTAGAATTGTTATTACCGACTATTATGGCATTTGTCATCAATGAAGGTGTTGTGAAAAATAACACTCAAGTCGTGATGATTTTGGGAGGCGTCATGATTTTCATGGTGATCATTGCGTTTGGATTTAGTATGACTTGTCAATACCATGCGGCACTTGCTTCACAAGGTTTTGGGACAAATCTAAGAAATGCAATGATGCGTCATATTTCATCATTTTCATTTCAAGATATTGACCACTTTACCACCTCTTCCCTTAGCAATCGCTTAAGCAATGATATTCAACAACTACAAGTTGCGATTGCCATGTTAATTCGCTTGCTCATCCGTTCTCCTTTCATCGTCATTGGGGCAGTGGTTATGTCGATGATCTTGGATGTTCGATTGTCTTTGATATTGATCGCAACGATTCCCTTCATCGCAGCCATACTCTTTATTTTCATTCGCTATAGTTCTCCTTTATACCGTGCATATCAAAAGAAGCTTGATCGTTTCGCGGAAATCCTAGATGATAACTTCTCTGGAGTACGCGTGATTCGAGCATTTGTTTCCCAACGAAAAGAAAAACAAACCTTTGATGCACAAGTGGATGATTTGTCAAAACAAATGATGAAAGTCTCTCGCTGTTCAGCCTTATTAAGTCCTTTGACTGCACTTGTTGTCAATGGTGCAATCGTATTTTTATTATGGACAGGGATTATCGAAATACATACAGGTACAATGGATCCAGGAACGATTATCGCCTTTATCAATTACGCTATCTCCATTTTAATTGCACTTATCGCAACAAGTAATTTAATCGTAATCTTCACAAAGGCAAGTGCTTCTGCGCAAAGGGTGAACGAAGTTCTTGAGCATGCTCCCTCTATGAAAGAAGGTCATGAACAACTAACCAATACAAAAGATAAAGAATATGCCATCACGTTTGATCATGTCAGTTTTTCCTATGATGATAGTGAACGTTCTCTTGAAGATATAAGTTTTTCCATTCGTCCAAATGAAACCATCGGAATCATTGGTGGTACTGGATCAGGAAAATCTACACTCGTTCATTTGATGGCGCGCTTTTATGACGCAACAGATGGTCAAGTGTCTTTCTATGGACACCCTATTCAAACCCTCACAAACAATTCTATTCGAGATCATATCGCCATTGTTTCACAAACATGTGAACTCTTCAATGACACCATACTACAGAACATCACATTGCATAAAGACTATGCTACCAACGATATTGAAAAAGCATTATGTGATGTTCAAGCAATGGACTTTATACAAGAGATGAAAGATGGACTTCACACGATGTTAACACGAGGAGGCGCAAATCTTTCTGGTGGGCAAAAACAGCGCCTTTGTATCGCTCGTGCATTATTAAGAAAAGCAGACATTCTAATTCTAGATGATGCTTGTTCTGCCTTAGATTTTAAAACCGATGCGATGTTAAGAAAAGCACTTAGGTCTTATCCAATGACAAGAATCATCGTATCCCAACGTGTTGGGACATTATTAGATTGTGATAGAATCCTTGTATTGCATGATGGAAAACTGGTTGGTTTTGATACCCATACCAATTTATACGATACTTGTGATGTATATCAAGAAACATGTCAAACACAGGCAATTGGGAGGGATGCATCATGAGTACAAAAACTATTTTACGTCGCCTTCTAGCATTTGTGAAAACATCCAAATGGTTATTGGTGTTTGCATTTTTATCTTCCATTATCTTTGTTGTATTAAATCTAGTAGCTCCTATCTTGATTGGAGATGCGATTGATGATTATTTAGCACACGCTTCAATTTATCGCGTTGTCCTATATTGTATCGCATTAACGTGTGTGTATCTTGGGTATTCACTATTTCAATGGGTGCTGATGTATACGTCCAATAAGATTGCTTTTTCGAGTAGCGCAACCTTACGAAAACTACTTTATGATAAGATGCAAAAACTCCCTATTTCTTTCTTTGATTCACATGCACATGGAGATTTAATATCCCGTTATATCAATGATATCGATATTGTTGCGGATGGATTACTACAAGGTTTATCTACAATTATTAGCGGAACAGTGAGTGTTGTGTTCTGTATTGCGATTATGTTAAAGCTTAACCTTGTAATGAGTATCGTTGTTATTCTATCTGCTCCCTTTACCTATCTTGTCGCTAGAACCATTACCGTACGTTCACAAAAGTATTTCCGTCAACAAGCAAACACCCTTGGAAAATTAAATGGCTATAGTGAAGAAATGCTATCACAAATAAAAACAGTAAAAGCATATCAATTTGAATCCTGGATGAATGAACACTTTCAAGAAACAAATGAAGTGCTCTATCACGCAGGTGTGAAATCACAGTTCTATGGTTCTCTTGCGAACCCTAGTACACGCTTTGTGACCAATATTGCCTATGCCTGTGTTGGACTTGCAGGAGCTTTATTAGCCCTTTCTGGAGAGATTACCATTGGTAGTATTTCCATCTTCTTAATGTATTCTAATGTGTTTTCAAAACCCTTCAATGAAATCACAGGTGTGATCACCCAATTACAAAGTGGTGTTGCGAGTGCACGAAGAATCTTTACCATATTAGATATGGAAGAAGAACCACAAGAAGAACATTTACCAAATATGAAACAAACAAAAGGAGATATTCAATTCACAGATGTATCCTTTGCCTATGTAAGTGATCAACCACTTATGCAAAATTTATGTTTACATATCAAAGCTGGTTCAAAAGTTGCGATTGTTGGGAGAACTGGTGCAGGTAAAACAACCCTCGTGAACCTACTTATGCGCTTTTACGATATACAAGCAGGAACCATATCCATTGATGGAATGAACGTTGTAGAGTATACAAGAGATTCCTTACGACAACAATTTGGTATGGTACTACAAGATACCTACTTATTTGAAGATAGTATCGCCGCAAACATTGCCTATGGTAAAAAAGACGCAACTAGAGAAGAAATCATGCAGGCCGCAAAACAAAGTGGAGCACATGAATTCATTCGTAAATTAAAACATGGATACGATACAATCTTACATACCAATAGTAGTTCCCTTTCCCAAGGCCAACGCCAACTTCTCTCCATCACAAGAGTCTTACTAAAGAATCCTTCCATTCTCATCCTTGATGAAGCAACCAGTTCCATAGATACACGCAGTGAACAACATGTAAACAACGCTATGAAACAATTAATGGAAGGGAAAACAAGCTTTGTTATTGCACATCGTTTATCCACCATCATTCATAGTGATTTCATACTCGTTATGGAACATGGACATATCATCGAACAAGGAACACATGAAGAACTCTTATCTCAACATGGTTCCTATGCCCAATTATATGAAAGTCAGTTCCAATAATCATCGAATATGACATACTGTTGTCCCATTTCTCTGCTATACTAAAATAAAGAGGTGACATTATGCAAATCAAACAAGAACTTTCTACCCTATTAACAAGCGATATGAGCGTACCTACGCTTACACTAGATCCAAGTAACATTCATGCCATTATAATCAATGAGGTAGTTCCTATGGACCCTAGACAGGATTTCTATGGAGAGATTGGAGATGAATATTTAAGTACCACCATTCCACTCTTTCAAAATGCTGGTGCACATGTAGAAACGATAGAAGATATATTAGATCTTGGTATCTATATCACCAACGCTATAAAAATCCCTAAACTTACGACCACAGTTTCCAAACAAGATATCGAACGAAGTTTACCTATTCTAGAAAAAGAACTTTCTTTATTTCCAAATGTAAAAGTCATTATGTTAATGGGTGATGTCGCAAAAAAAGCCTATAACACAATCACAAAGAACCAAAGTAAAAAGGCCGTCATCCCATCCATTTCCACTTACAAATTACGGGATACTTCTTTCTACTATAAGGATATACGAATCATCCCCTCTTATATCATGACAGGCAAAAATATCCTCATAGAGAAATCAAAAGTTCAAATGGCATCAGAAGATATTGCAAAAATGCTAGATATTATCTCCTAACATGAAAAGGCGTCTTCCTCTTGGAAAACGCCTTTTCTATCGTAATTTCTATTTATTTTTATAACGATCCCCATCCAAGAAAAACATTGTAAAGGTAGCTCTTGACAACAATACCTCACGATCATTAAAGATAAAGACTTCATATAAACCAGTCGTTCTTCCTGCAGTTATTTCCTGCGCAATACCAATCAACTTACCACCCTTACCTGGTTTGATATAGTTGATAGTACCCGATAACGTCACACTATCTCTTCCGGTCGCAAAACTTGCGGCACCTGCCGCTGTATCTGCTAGAGAATACAGAGCTCCACCATGTACAAACCCATGAACATTTAATATTTGTTCATCAATTACCATCTCTACTTTTGCATATCCTTCTTTCACTTCTACGACATGCATATCATTACTCTGCAAATACATTGAAGATGAATTCAAACGTTTTTGCAGTTCTTCCATAGTTTCATGTTCCATCTTAACACCTCACGTATATTATAACGAAGAATTGCAAATTTAGATACTAAAAAGATAAGAATTACGCTCTTTTGAATGTTTATGAAAAGTTTATACAATGGAAAGACTTACTTAACAATTGTCGCTCATAATATTAAGGAGAGGTGTTGATGTTATGAAGAAAGAGTTTCCTAAAAATATCCCTTTCCTTACAAGGGAAGAGGTTGAGCAAAGAAGAGCCAAGGGTTTTGTGAATCAAACACAACACTCTATTACAAAAAGTACAAAACAAATCTTAAAAGAAAATATATGTACACTCTTTAATTTATTGAATGTATTGATTGCGGTTGCCTTAATACTGGTGGGTGCTTATAGCAATACGTTATTTATCGCCATTATATTGGCGAATGTAATCATTGGAATTGCACAAGAATTACACGCAAAAAAACTTGTTGATGAACTATCCTTGTTGATGATACCAGAAGTAAATGTTGTTCGAGATGGGGAAGAAAAACATATCTCAGTGGATGATATTGTACTAGATGATATTATGATATTAGATAGTGGTACGCAAGTTTGTTGCGATAGTCAAATTGTGTATGGTGCTATAGAAGTAAATGAATCTTTATTAACTGGAGAAAGTGATGCTATTCATAAGGAAGTGGATGGTGAATTACTTTCTGGAAGTAGTATCATTTCAGGAAAATGCTATGCGAAAGTAATGCATATCGGAAATGATAATTATGCAGCGAAGATTGCCAATGAAGTAAAAAAAGTTCGCAATGTACAATCAGAATTATTGAATTCCATGCGTAAAGTTACCAAAATTACATGTCTTATGATCATTCCATTAGGTATCTTATTATTTGTACAAGCTTATTTTGTAAGAGATCAATCACTGCAAAGTAGTGTGATATCAAGTAGTGCAGGGCTTTTAGGCATGTTGCCAAAGGGACTAGTATTATTGATCAGTGTATCTTTGGCGGCGGGTGTAGGAAAACTTGCGAAACAAAAAATTCTAATTCAAGATTTATACTCCTTGGAAACTCTTGCGCATATTGATACCCTTTGTTTAGATAAGACGGGTACGATTACAAGTGGAAACCTAGAAGTTGAACATGTCATATCCTTTGTGGAAGATAAAGACAAAAAACTACAAAACTATGTATCCTCCACTTTATATTATAGTGATGATAACAATGCGACTTATGAAGCACTATGCTCTTATTTCCCTAAACATCATCCTTATCAACCTAGTTCTCAAATACCTTTTTCATCCCTACGTAAATGGAGTGCATCTAGTTTTGAGGGATTTGGTACACTCCTCATTGGTGCGCCCGATAAACTACTCCAAGAAATACCTACAAACGTTATACAATATATTCAAAGCGGTAAACGCGTCATCATCATAGGACGTACCACAACCAAAATAGAACCCACTTCCAATATAAACTCCATAGAACCTTTGTATGCCATCGTATTAAGTGATACCTTACGTGCCAATGTATCGCAAACACTTGCCTATTTCAAAGAGGAAGGCATTGATATCAAAATCATTTCAGGCGATCATGTGGATACTGTTTCCGCGATTGCAAAAGAAGCAGGATTAAGTACGTATGATCGATTCCTTGATATGTCATCCGTAGAAGATACATTCGAAGCTATTTCGGATGTTGTGGAAGACTATAGTGTATTTGGTAGAGTTACACCAAATCAAAAGAGATTGCTTGTACAAGCACTACAGGCGAAGGGGCATAGTGTCGCAATGACGGGGGATGGAGTGAACGATATGCTGGCGTTAAAAGAAGCGGATTGTTCCATTGCGATTGCACAAGGAAGTGACGCAGTGAAACAGATGTCACAGGTTGTCTTGTTAAACTCCGAGTTCTCTTATCTTCCAGATGTGTTACTAGAAGGAAGACGAGTTGTAAATAATATGGGTAGAGTTGCTGGTGTATTCTTCATTAAAACCATATATTCTGTTATATTATCGATTCTATGTGTACTCTTTAATTTCCCATTCCCTTTCCTTCCAATACAAATCACATTGATTGATCTAGCAGTAGAAGCCTTTCCAGCCTTCCTTACCATATTGGAACCAAACATTGCACCTATCAAAGGAAAGTTCCTTCCATCCGTATTTCAAAAAGCATTACCAAATGCAGTTGCAATTTTAATTGTAATCTTTATGATTCAATTTACAAATTCCTTCAGCGATAGTGAACTTGTGGAAACGATGATGTATTTCTGTGTAGCCATCATTAGTATGCAAGCCGTTATACGCTCCTGTATTCCCTTCACAAGACTTCGTGTATGTATATGTAGCGTAATGGTTTTGGGCTTTATTTTTGCGGTATTCCTATTCCCTAACATTCTCCATATTCCTACACTGTCCTTTGATTTCTTTAAGAAAACTTTACTTGTATCAACGATAGGTATTTTGATTTCTATTTCAATCTCCATGATAATCGAATTCTTTTCAAAGAAAGAACCAAAACAAAAACAGGACCGTGTCTATCTAACAAGATAGAACGCCCTGTTTTTTTCTTATAAAATTTGAAATATATAAAACTTCAGATAAGATGTTTCTTCCATGGTCCATAAAATAGGATGATCATGATTTTGTTGTGTCACTGAAACTTGTTTTAGAGTTACTCCAGTTTCCATTGCGGATTCTCTCAACATCTTTTCAAAGTTATCGATTTCCATAAAGCGTGAGCAACTACAGGTAATTAAGTAACCACCTTTTCCCAATAGCATCATTGCTTTTTTATTGATTTTCTTGTATCCACTATAGGCATGATCGATCGTTCTTCTAGATTTCGTAAATGCAGGTGGATCCAGTACAATGATATCAAATTGTTCTTCTTGGCAGTGATCTAAATAATCAAATACATCTGCTTTTACAAAGGAAATACGATCTTCTAATTGATTGAGTTTTGCATTCTCTAATCCTTGATCTAATGCGGTTTGAGATACATCAACCGCCACGACTTTACTAGCCTTGCCAAAGGCTGCATTTAACGCAAATCCTCCCGTATGACTAAAACAATCCAACACCCGTTTCCCATGTGCCATATTTCTCAATAACACACGATTTGCCTTTTGATCTAAGAAATACCCTGTCTTTTGACCATTCTCTACATCCACATGCAAATACAGTCCATTTTCTTGAATAATGGTTTTCGTTGGTAACTCCATTCCTCTCCAATATCCCTTTTCCATAGGTAGTCCTTCTTTTTCACGTACCTTGATATCATTTCTTTCATAGATTCCTTTTACATCTTGTCCATCATTCTGTAAAACCTCTAATAAAATTTCATAAATCATATCTTTGATTTTATCCAAACCATAAGAACTGATTTGACTCACTAATATATCGTTGTATCGATCAACCGTCAAACCAGGTAATAGATCTGCTTCTCCAAAGATCAATCTACAATTTGTAATATTATTTACTTCTAATGTTTTACGAAAGTCATATGCAAATTGAATTCTCTTCTTAAAAAAATCACGGTCAATCAATTCTTCTTGATCCTTAGAAAGAATACGTACAGTGATATGACTTTCCCTAGAAAGAAACCCAGTTCCCATATATTCTTTACGGGTTGTCATAATATCTACAGGTGCACCATTTTCGATGTTGTCATCCACTTCCTGTGCATTGTTTTTATACATCCACATTTGCCCCTTACGAAGCCATGTTTCGCCTTCTTCACTAATTGTTATGTTAGGATAATTTCTATTCATCTTTTACCTCACTTATGTTCGTACCCATTATAGCTTAAATTTAATTGTTTTTCCAATAGAAGTGTACGAACCATATAAGAAAGGCCAAATTCATCTGTTAAATTAAATCGGGCGATTCGGCTTTGTGATTAAAATATCTAAAATTGCGCAGACATGAAAAAGAAGATAGTTCCTTAAGTTTCTCATATATGATCCGACCTTTTCATTCTTTTTTTTACAATAATTTTAAAATTACACATGACAATAAAAACCCGCTCAACTTGATTAAAATCAAGTCGAGCGGAAAATCCATTTTCAATTATAATCTATTAGCTACTTTTCTACGTCTTACGAACAGTACTGTACATGTACCGCTAGAAGAAAGAAGCAATATAAGAAGAAGAGTCAAGTTACTATTGTCTCCTGTGGCAGGAACACTTGGTTCTCTCGTAATTCCTCCTGAATTAGAGGCATCTTTTGGTACACTCAAAACGAACGGAGAAAGTTCATCCACGGTAATCACCGCTTCACCATTCTTGCAGGCTGTTATAAATGTTTCAATAGTTCCATCTGCTTTTTGGTGATAAATCGTTATGATCTTTCCATTATACTTTTCACCAATTCCAAAGGAGATGATAAGCTTTCCATCATACGTTCCACCGATAACCCTTGCTTCGAATGCTCCTATGATCTCATTTTTAGTAGTATCTACTTTTGCCTTGAGATTTTCGTATCCACCTTTTGCTGCAATCAATTCCACGTATAGTTTTCCGTGTTCGCTAATCATACCACTTACTTTTACCTTATCTGTTTCGCCTGTACTTATCAATTCCTGTTGGATGAACCGTCTAATGGTTTTATCTAGAGTTATGTCCACTGTTTTTCCATTCAAGGCAAGTGTAATAGTACCAGTAATACTTCCAGTTCCCTTATCTGTTGCAAGTACTTTCTTGAAATCACTTCCTACTTTCCATGTAGCACTTACACCAAATTTAGCGATGGCATCATTCACTGCTTTCATGATTTCCTCTGCAGAGGTCAGGTTGGTACCAATAATATCATTTAATGCCGCTTCTGCTTTTTCTTTTGCATATCCTAGCTTTTGATCATCCGTGCGTAAAATCGGGCGATTTACTGAAAGTGTATCACTTGCACTAGCACTGCTAGTTGTACAGCTAAATACAAGTGTACCAGTAATTTTTCCGTCTTTTTCATTTGTAGAATTATTATTCTTAAAGTCACTAGGTAATTTCCAATCAACTTTTACACCTTTTACACCAGATTCGACATTTACTTTATCGACAAGA
Organism: Amedibacillus sp. YH-ame6; assembly: GCF_053848845.1. Classification (NCBI taxonomy): domain Bacteria; kingdom Bacillati; phylum Bacillota; class Erysipelotrichia; order Erysipelotrichales; family Erysipelotrichaceae; genus Amedibacillus; species Amedibacillus sp. YH-ame6. The sequence goes on along the minus strand of NZ_JBSPEZ010000024.1, from coordinate 5,200 downwards.
GCTTTGATGTCAACAACTGTAGTATCATTGGTCGCTGTATAAGCATTCAAAGCCGCTTCAATTGCTGCCTTTACAGTTGCTATCTTTTCATTAGGATCATTAGGAAGCTGTGCAATTGTTTTATTCAATGTTACAGTAGCATTCTCTGTACCACAGCTTAGTTTGATTGTTCCGGTTACCTTACCCTTAGCATCTTCTGTTGCCTCTGATTTGTCAAAGGCACCAGAAACATCCCAAGATAATGTGACTCCTATAATACCAGCATCAGAAATTGCCTTGTTCGCTAATGCCATGATAGCATTAGCATCCGTGACATTGGTCGCATTGAACTCCTTCAATGCACTCTCTACCACTTTTTTTGCAGCAGCTATCTTATCTACATCACTTAAATCTGTTTTAATCTTCGTTTCATCACTCGCAGGTCCTGCCTTGTGGATATCGTTTTCCTTCACTCTTGCGAAGAAGTAATAATCCGTGTTTGAATCAAGGCTATCAAAGGTTCTCTCATCCTGCCATTCATCGTCCGAAGTCGGAGCTACGTTGGTTTTACTCATTGCATACTGTACCGTTTCACCTGTAGGCGGTGTTACTGGATTCAATGTAATGTTAATGTCAGTCTTGCTCTGTACTTTGTCATCCGGTGCGGAAGTTTTTGTCGTGTAGCTTGACTTATCCGTTGTAATGGATGTGCCCGAGCTGGTTCCTCCAGCCGCATGGTTATCGTTCTCTTTCACCCTTGCAAAGAAGAAATACTCACTGTTTGGATTAAGATTGTTAAAGGTAGTGCCGTCCTGCCAATCATTATCCGAAGTCGGAACTGTGCTATTCTTGCTCATAGCATACTCCACGTTCTCATCTGTTGGAGGAATTACCGGTTTAATAGTAATGCTCTTATCACTCTTGTTTTCGGGTGTGTTATCAGGAGCACTTGCTGGTAAGCCAATGTAAGCTATTTTGGTAATTTCAGCCTTTGTAAAACTGTAGGTGTTTGACCCCAAGGTATAGTTGTCCTTTGTAACACCATCCAATGAAATAGTAAGAGTCACGGCTTTGTTTTTTCCAATATTGACATCAGTATAGGCACCAATCGTATCTACTTTTACCGAAACATCGTCGCTCCCCACAACGCCAGTTAAGCCCAGCTTACCGCTAGTCACTGTTCCTGCGCTCATGCTGTTATCAAAAGCCTTTTTCAATTCTAAAGTACCGTCGGTAACAGTGACTTCTTTTGCGTTGATAGCAAATGCCTGTGTTGGTTTGCTACTTGGCATAGCATAGTTGCTAGCCGCTGCACCAATCAATTCATTTGCGGTAGCTGTAATGTCAGTGCCTACATTTGACTGCCCGCCTGTTACAGAAACGGAAACAGCATCAGTACCTACCTTGTTGCTAACGCTTGCGGTAGGAGCTTGTTCACTCCCATTATAGGTGAAACTATTTATTGTCCCCCATGCGATGGTCGCTACGAGTCTGTCCACCTTTAGGGTTGCCTCAGTGGATTCGTAGTCGCCGGTTTCAGGGCTTGATTTAGCCGAAACCACCTTAAACTTATACTCTCCAGCAGGGGTTGCGCTGGTGGTGTTCACGGTAAGTGTTTCGTTGTTCGTGCCGCTAAATGCAGTCGTCACACCTGTCGGTGCGCTGCCGTCTATCCATAAAACACTTGGGTCAAAATCAGGGTAACCGCCACCAAAGTTGCTATTTGTCACGGAAAATGTTGGGCTAGCTGCCGTGCCATAGGTTGCCGCGCCTGTCTGTGCGTCCACTGCAATAGACGGGGATAAACTGATAACAACAGTGCCACCAGTCAAAGTTTTGGTTACACCGCTTATAAAGACTTGATTTGCACCCGTGACAGTTGCGCCTTCGGCGGTAATCGTTCCATTCTTTGCCTTGAAAGCATAAGGTTCAGGGTATGTGGGTTTAGCTAAAGTTTGTACAGAAATAGTACCACCCTTAATGATTATTGAATTATTAGCCTTAATACCATGACCCACATCGCCCGTCACACCCACATTAAGTGATCCGTCAATGGTAAGTGACTCTCCATCTATGCCGCACGCCTGATTCCCGCCGTTGTCGTAAATCTCTAGGTCAAATGAACCGGTTCCGTTAAATGTGATATCTTTTGTACCCTTTATGCCATAAACATAAGTAGTTGACGGTCCCATTGTGTTCAGCTTATTTTGACCATTCACCACAATTATTGCATTACTTGGCATTTTAATAGCGGTTAGGGATTTAGATTCATCATCTATATAACTGCTTCCAATAGCAATATTCATACCGTCCAGTGTGAGGGTACTTTTGTCTGCGTCCCATGTCCAGCCTTGGTCACCGAGGTTTGTGGGAAGTAGACTTGCAGTCAAATCCAGTGGTTCTGTACGGACTGTTTTGCTCCCCTTTGTCCACTTGGCGTAGACGGTGGTGTTGGCGGAGAAAACTGTGTCCACTGTTACCTCTGTACCTGTACCGTCAATGCCTGTCCACCAGCCATCAAATGTGTAATCACCCCATGTAAGATTGGCTGGCAGAGTTATTTTGCCGTCAGCACTGATTTCCGCTGGAGAAATGGTTGTACCATTACGGGCGTCAAAGGTAATTGCCTTTGCAAATTTGGCATAGATAGTGGTAATCACGTCTGTAAATGCTGTGTACACTGTGTCTGCAGTTACCAATTTACCTGTGGAATCTAAAGATGTGTACCACCCGATAAATGTGGTTTCATTATCTGAAGTAGGTATTGGCAATGTAATTGTATCATTAGCATACCCTGTTATGTCCTTAATGGGATCAGTAATGCCTTCGAATTTCAAGGTGAATTTAGCTGGTTCAGGGAAAATTTTGCTCTCTCCTCCAACTGCAGTGTTTTCAATGCTGTAATATTTTCTGACATTATACTTTGTTGCGATGTTATTTCTAAATTTTACAGAATATCCCTTTAGATACGTATTTTTTACACTGACACCAGTGCCTATAGTTAACACAACCTTGTCCGCTGTAGTTACAGTCGGAACTGCCGTCAAACTAATGGTAGCAAAATCTGAGTCAGTAGCAGAGTTTTCAAGTTTTGCCGTACCAGTGATGGTAGTTTTCCCTGCCGCAGTTATCATTACCGCACTACTATCAGTGCTCTTTATCTTACCACCAGTTATAATAAGAGCGCCAGTGCCTTGATGATAAATTGTAGCGCTATCACTACTGATTGTAGTAGTTATTCCAGAATCTTCTCCAATATTAACTATACCAGTACTGTTACTCTGAATCTTTATTGCAGAGCCCGTAGCAGATATTGTACCCCCTGTAATAGTGGTAGTTGCAGCATAGTCAAGAAAAATGGCAGAACCACTTTTTCCGGTTGATTCCACAGTACCACCCGAAATATTTACTGTGCCATAGCTTGTGATTGCTTTTCCATCCACCGATGCGATAGCCTCCACCTTTCCACCAGAAACATTGACTGTACCACCCAAAGGAACGGTCCCACTTATATATGCGTTAGAAATTGTCTCAGAACTTGCTAGTCTGCTCCCCCTTATCGTGCCTCCAGTGATATTGATTGTTCCTCTGGAGCTATTTTCAATCACAGTACTACTTCCGTAATACCCCGTATATGTATTGCTCAATATCCCAGTACTTCCACCACTTGTATCTGCAACTGTGAATGTGCCAGTTCCAAAGTTTTCAATGGTGATACCCGCTGTTGAATTCAATGTTTTACCATTCAGATCCATGGTTATATCATTGTCATTTTCGCTCGCAATGACGATGGATGTATTGTTTTTAGTGCTATCAAATGTGTCTGAAAGTTGCAAGCTCAGATCATCAGTCGTACTTGTGATTGCAGTTTGCAGCTCTTCCACTGTGTTAACTATGACAACTTCCCTCGCTCTTGCCTGCTTACCCACTATAAGATAAATTTGTGGTGTTTTTACACCATCAGCTATGGCATAGCTCTCTGGTAGCACGGCGGTATAAATCATCTTGCTGTTCTCGGTGGGGTTATATTCCTTGTCGTTCTTCCATGTGACTGGAATTGTTTCTTCTGTCACGGTTGTAACAGAGGATTCCTCCTGCTCCAAAGCAGGAGTAGTCTCCTCCGGCGCCTCTCCAGAATTGACAACCTCATCCTTCGCCGGTGGTGTGGTGGTTGTAGTGCTCTCCACCGTAACACTAAGCTCAGTAGGCAGTTTGATTTTTTCAACAGGTGTGTTCAGCGCCACTGATACCGCATAGGTGTGTTCGTCAAAGGGAACAGATTTTGTGTAGCCCTCCAGTTCATCAAATGCTGTAATAGTGCGTGTGATTTTTTCGGTACTGCTTGTGCCAAGAGCTGCCTCGCCCTCCGCCGCAAGCACGGTTGACGGCATCATGGTACCAACCATTGCTACCGTTAGTACAAGGGATAGTATCCTTGCACTCAGTTTCTTGTGTGTCATTGCTTTTTCCTCCTAAATGATATTTATTTTTTCATTTTTTATTTGCTTGTTTGTAAATCGTCCCCTACTGCACTACAAGTTTCTTCATCTAATTTCCAAGTTTCTCGCCGAATAAGAGCTAAATGCGATAATCGTGTCCCCACGCAGATGGCATTCGTTTTATTGGCGTCACTGGACGCATATCATCCGCTAAAACACCATGTCCACCTGGTTATTGCAAATGAATTTTGTAGATAAAAGTAGGTCGAGAATAAATGTATTTGGCACTTTCTAATATTTCCTTGACTGCGTCTACGATTTTTGACAACTCATATGAATTGTCATCAATTGTTAACATATTTACATTCTTCTCCTGTCCTTGAAACAAGTGCAAATATACACCTTTAGATTCCTTCTTTTCATTGGGATTTTTACCTCCTAGTACACCTCTCAGAAGTAAATGTACTGTAATTAAGTATATACTTCATCCTAATATATCCCTCTTCTTTCGCTTACCATATAAGTATACAATACAGTGTGTCGACAATGCGTCGATAAAACATGCCCTGATAGAACATGGTAGCTAATAAAGCCTAAAACACTACCAAAACTGTATAATTGTAGTATACGATTGTAAGCGTCTAATACAGCACATCTAGAAAATAAAAGAGCCATCGTCTATACTATGCAGGTAGCAGAGGAGATGGCTTTCATCATTTGATTTTTAATCGTTGTGGAATTGTTGGCGAATAGGGTAGTAAAGCTTTTATATCAATTGTCTC
>NZ_JBSPEZ010000023.1:0-44885 GCF_053848845.1 Amedibacillus sp. YH-ame6 | reverse complement strand
AACATATGGATTTGAATCGAACTCGTTTCATATGAAAAACAATTGTATCAGATTGCTATTTGATCTTTTTGTAAAGTTATGTGAAGTTTTGTATTAGTATGGTTAATCAAAGTGTTTTATTGTATAATAATAAACGGTGATACAATGGATGGAATATTATTGATACATAAAGAAGCAGGGATGACGTCGCATGATGTGGTAGCACGATTACGACGCATTTTACATACAAAAAAGATTGGACACAGTGGTACACTTGATCCAGATGCAACTGGGGTTTTACTGGTTCTTGTTGGAAGGGCTTGTAAGCTTTTACCATACCTTGAAGATACAGATAAAGAATATGTTGCAACTATGGAACTTGGGAAACGAACGTTAAGTGATGATACATCAGGCGAAGTTTTAGAAACTGCTCCAGTTCATAAAATCGAGAATTTACAAGGAGTGTTGAATACGTTTCAAGGAAAACAAAAACAACTTCCACCAATGGTTTCTAGTGTTCGTGTGAATGGTAGAAAGCTTTATGAGTACGCAAGAGCTCATGAAGAAGTCGAACGTCCACTCCGTGATGTGGAATTCTATGAATTAGAAGTTTTGGATGCGGATGCTTTGAAATTTAGAGTTGCGTGTAGTAGCGGTACCTATATTCGCTCTCTTTGTGTGGATGTCGCATGTAAGACAGGGAATTTAGGTTGCATGTCCTCTCTTGTTCGTACAGGTATAGGAAGATTCAAACTTGAGGATTGTGTAAGCTTGGCAGATGTTGAAAAAGGAAACTTTCAACTACATGGTATGAAAGAAGTGCTACATCATTTACCGATGGTGGAGTATGAACCTATTTTAGATGTTTATCATGGGAAACGTATTCGTTTAGAAACGGATGAAAATCGTGTTGTTCTTATGGGAAAAGAAGAACCAATCGCAATTTATGAACGTGAACATCATAACGTGTTTCGTAGTATGCGTGGATTGTGGTAGGTGAGTATATGAAAATACATTATTTTGATTTACATCAACCAATTCAATTTGATGAAGATATTACGGCTTGCATTGGGTATTTTGATGGGTTACATTTAGGACATCAAAAATTGATTGAAAGAGTCTTGAATCATACAAAAGAAGATGGAAGCGTACCTTCTTTGATAACGTTTGATCCAGACCCTTGGACTATTATTAAACATTTGGATAATATTCCTCATATTACACCTATGCGTGAACGTATTGAAATTGGAGAACAATTAGGTATACGAAATTGGATTATTTTACGTTTTGAAGAAGAAATGCAAAATTTAAGCGTTGAACAGTTTCATGAACGAGTTTTAAAACCATTACATTTAAAGACATTGGTGTGTGGATATGATTTCCATTATGCTTCGAAAGGGCAAGGAAGTGTGGATACACTTCGCTCACAAACAAACTTTCAGATTGATATAGTAGAAGAAGTGAGTAGTGAACACAAGAAGATTAGTTCTTCAAGAATTGAGGAGTTAATAGAACTTGGAGATGTAGAAAAAGCGGCTCAGTTTATGGGGCGATATTATACGATGAGCGGGTATGTGAAAAAAGGATCTCAGATGGGAAGAAAGTTCGGATTTCCAACAGCAAATCTTCAATTGAAAGATCTTTATGTTATACCCAAACAAGGAGTATATGTAGGCGGTGTGAAAGTAGATGGAATATGGCATGCGGCTATATTAAATATTGGACATAATCCTACCTATAATTTCCAAAAAAACACATCCATTGAAGCGCATTTATTGGACTTTGAAGGTGATTTATACAATAAAAATGTTGTGTTTAAATTTTGTCATTATATAAGAGAAGAAAAGAAATTTCAAAATGCGGAAGCGTTAGTAGAACAACTTCATTGTGATAAAGAATCTGCAAAAGCTTATATTGAGGCGAGGAAGGAGAATGTTTTATGCGATTAAAAGTATTTGATACAATCGACGAAACATTACAACTGTTAGAACAAAATAATACGCTATATCATACAGCGGAAAATGATATTGAAGATTATCTTATGGATCTTTTAGAACAACAGGATATGATTGTGGATATCAATTCACGTGTGAAATCAAAAGAGAGCTTGCGAGAAAAAATTATACGTAATCGTTTCTATGCAGGAAATGATAGTGCGCAAGAGATATTGGATAATCTCAGTGATTTGATTGGATTCATCATTGAATGTCGTTTTATCGAAGATGAATTTCATGTGCTGAATTTTTTACGTGACAAACTAAATGTAAGGAATAGTAGTGATGGATTTTATAGTCATCCTAGCAATCCAAATTTCTTTTTGGATTGTGATTCAAGACAGCCTCAAATACAAAAGAATGGGTTTGCGATTTATCGCATTGATGGATACTATTTAAAAGAGGGACAAAAAATCAATGTAGAAGTGCAAATTAAAGCACTAGTGCATTCGTTCTGGGGTGAAATTGAACATAAATTGGTATATAAGAATACAAATTATTATGTATACGATGATTTTATGAAGGACTTATTAGCATCTATTAAAGCAAATCTAACAATTACGGATCGACAATTGAAAATCATATACGATCAAATGCAAACAGCTGCGCAAAATGATTCGGGAATTACTGAGAATAGTTTTGAACAGTTGATATCAAAGGCAATCAATGATTTATTTGCGGTGAAAATGAATGAATCCATTGGCTTTACCATGAATGTAAAGAAAACCTCTACGATATTAGGGCATTATATTTTCATCAAAGATATTCGCTATGATGGAGGAAATAACGATCGTATTTCAACATTGTTTCGAACATTCCGTAAGATGAATTCTGTTACTATGGATTTTGAGAATGAAATTGAAATGGAAGGAGCCTTCGCTTCACAGGATATCTTCATTCATATTTTAGGACAACACTTGATTTCTGTGTTGAATAAAGACTATGATTGGTTTGTTTTCTTTAAGATGTTGTTTGCGATTGAACCAGGAAACAATCTTGAAGATTTCACATTGTTTTTAAGTGTTATCAAGAATTATTTAGTTGATAATTATTGGTTAAATACAAGTTTTGTGAAGCTTCCAATGGAACAAGGAGAATTGTTACATGGGGAATGTGCGAAAATCTTGGCAAATTCATTATGTGAAGTGAGCAAAATCGATATCATTCATGATGATAAAATGGTTGCGATCAATAAAGAATTTGTGAAGTTTATAGAGGAATTAGAAGAACGCGTTATCTCTTACACGGATTTTATGCAATATCAAAGTGCGTATTATGAGGAATGGTTGATGCGTCTTCGAATGATATTTTCTTCTAACTAAAAAGGTATAATCAGAGTCTTTTTTGCATAGGGTGTTAGCAAGGAGGACTCTTTTTATGAACAAACAAGCACTTGCATTTCTGACTATGTTTTCTTTGATCCTTATGTTGTCGGTGTATTATGTGACACTACCAAGTGATGGTACAAAGACTGTAATGAAGGAAGAAACCGCCAAGAAGAACAAAAGTACAGCTGATACTACAAAGAAAACAGATACATCAAAGAAAACAGATACATCAAAAGACAGTGATGCGAAAAGTGATACATCACAATCTAGTGAGGTTGTAAAGCTTCAAGAAAGCATTGATCAGAAAAAAGAAGTAGAGATTAACAGAAACAATGAAGTAGTCGCAAATGATACATCAGATGACACAGCAAAGAAGGATGCACTATCTAAGATAGATACCTTAAAGGCTCAACAAACCTTACAGAAAACAGTGGTGGATGCGCTTGCGAAGGATGGCTATAAAACAGCAGTAGAAATTAGTGATTCTACCTGTATAGTGAATGTTTTTGAGCAGAAAGATGATAGTAAAGTGGCAAAAGCTGTACTCATGAAGACTAGTTCTGTTACAAATAACAAATATTTAATCGAAGTTACTTTTAAATAATGAGGGAATTTGATATAATAGCAGTAGAAGGCGAGTGATAAAAATGGCTCAGGAATATATAGCACTGAAAGAAAAAAATAATGTTGGTTTAATTGCGTTAAATAAATCAGCATTTCAAACAATTGCGAAGAACGTAATTGAAGAAGATGAGAATTTAAAATTAGCGGAAAATGCAACTCCGTTTAAGTATGCAATTACATGCAAGATTCAAAATGATCAGCTAATCTTAAATGCTGATGTGAAAGTAAAATATACGGCAAATGTAAATGACGTATGCAACAAAGTACAGGGCAAGATCTTTGAAAATATTGAACATATGACCGGATATACTCCAGATGTTATTGATATCCGCGTGGTAGGCTTTATATTTTAAAAGAAATCCTTAGGGGTTTCTTTTTTTCATATACTATGGAAAGTAGGTGTTGAGAATGGGTGTTGATATCAAGGATTACTTGATGATTGGAATATCTTCTAGAGCATTATTTGATCTAGATGAAGAAAATAAGATATATGAGGAACAAGGTTTAGAGGTCTATTCGAAATATCAGTTAGAACATGAAGACGATGTGTTAAAACCTGGAAGTGGATTTGCGTTAGTAAAGGCCTTGTTAAAACTAAATGAACTGAGTACAAATCGCTTAGTAGAAGTTATTATTATGTCACGTAATAGTGCGGATACAAGTTTGCGTATTTTTCATTCCATTGAACATTATGGTTTGGATATCTCAAGAGCAGTGTTGAGTGGTGGAGCAACTCTTTCCAATTACCTAGAGGCGTTTCAAGTGGATTTGTTTCTATCTGCAAATGAAGATGATGTAGAACTTGCAATTAACTGTGGATTTGCTTCAGGGCGCATATATACAAATACGATTGGTGGGTATGATGCATTTGCGGATATTGATCAAATACGTATTGCGTTCGATGGAGATGCTGTTTTGTTTTCAGATGATTCTGAGAAGATTTTTCAGGAACAGGGCTTAGAAGCGTTTGTGAAGAATGAAAAAGTAAATGCTAGAAACAATTTATCTGCAGGACCATTTGCAAAGTTTCTAAAGACGATTTCGGATTTACAAGAAGCGTTTGATGGAAATCATTCGCCAATACGTACAGCGTTAGTGACGGCACGTAATGCGCCAGCGCATGAACGTGTCATTCGTACACTTCGGGCATGGAATGTACGGATTGATGAAGCTTTCTTTCTAGGAGGCATTACAAAGAAGGATGTGTTGAAGGCATTTCATCCTCATATCTTCTTTGATGATCAAGCGACGCATGCTTTACCAGCAAGTGAAGTGGTGCCAAGCGCACAAGTTCCTTATAAAAACAAGGATTAAAATAAAAAAACAAACTCTTTTATGGTAAAATAGAAGAGATGAATGGAGGATATTTATGGCATTAAGCAGACATAAACTACGGGAAATTGCGATGACTTCATTATATCAGCACTTCCTACTTGGAAAAGATATTAAACAATGTGTATTTGATAACAGTGAAACCAATGAAATAGATCCTTTTTTGTATACTGTTACATTGGACGCTATCAAATATGAAGATACATATATTGAAAAGATTGACTCAAATTTACGAGATGATTGGACGTTTGAACGACTTGGGTATGTAGAAAAAGCGATTTTATTAATGGCTTGTTGTGAGTTGGATTTAGAAACTGCGCCAAAAGCTATTGTCATTGATGAGGCTATCACGTTAGCGAAGAAATTCTGTGATGAAGAAACTTATCGATTGATCAATGGGGTATTGGACCAACTATGAGTCAAGGTATGTATAGTGTTGCTACCTTAGTACACTATATCAAAGAAAGCTTAGACAATGATTTCAACTTACGTTCTATCTTAATCAAAGGCGAAGTTTCAAATTTTACGAATCATCGCAGTGGACATTGGTATTTTACCCTTAAAGATGCGAAAGCAAAGATATCTTGTGTGATGTTTGCTTCTTATGCATCGCGCTCTAGTATTCTTTTAAAAGAGGGTATGAAGGTCATTGTGAATGCTTCGGTTTCTATGTATGAGGCTGGAGGAAGTGTACAGTTGTATGTTACTTCTGTACAAGCGGATGGGTTAGGAGATTTGTTTTTAAAGTTGGAGCAAGTGAAAGAAAAGCTCTCTAAAGAGGGTTTGTTTGATCCAAATCATAAAAAAGAGTTGCCAATGTATCCGATGCGTATTGGTGTGTTAAGTGCTAAGACTGGCGCAGCCATTCAAGATATTTTAACAACGATTGCACGACGTTGGCCATTGGCGGATGTTTGTGTATACCCAACGTTGGTACAGGGCGTACAAGCAACTTCTGCCATCATAAAGCAATTAGAACATGCGGATGCACAACAGCACGATGTGATTCTACTAGCAAGAGGTGGAGGAGCAATTGAAGATTTGTGGTGTTTTAATGAAGAAAGTTTGGCACGTTGTATCTTTGCGATGAAAAGTTTCATTGTAACTGGAGTAGGTCATGAAACTGATACAACTTTAGTAGATTATGTAAGTGATGCTCGAGGAGCGACACCAACAGCTGCTGCAGAATTGATCACCCCAGATATTAACGAAGTAAAACAAGCAGTACAAATACATGCGAAACGTTTACAACAACGTATGCAAACGCTATTGATGGAACGAAAACAACAACTTTTACGAGTGAAACAATATCGCTATTTAAAAGATCCACTTTCCTATATTGTGCAACAACAAATGACATTGGCAATGCATGTAAAAGAACTGGGTATCGTAGATACCCAAGTGAAGCAAATGGCAGCTTCTTTGCATAAGGCATCTCATAAATTGGCGATGCAATCCGTTAAAATACGTGCTTTCAACCAAGGACAATTGGATGAAAGACATACCAACTTGAAGTTTCGTATGGAACAGTTTACAAAACAGGCACAACGCCAAATGAAAGAACAAATTACCTTGTTAGATGCCTATAGTCCTTTGCAGATTTTAAAAAGAGGATATCATATAAGTTATCAAGAAGGTCACATTATAAAAAGTATTGAAGATGTCAATGAACAAGAAGAATTAAAAATCCGTTTGCAAGATGGCTATGTCATCGCAGATGTTTTAAAAAAGGAGGCATTATAATGAGTGAGAAAGTACCTTTTCGTAAATCTATGAGTCGTCTTGAAGAAATTATCGAAGTACTAGAAAAGAACGATATCGAATTAGAAGAAGCAATTCAATTATTTGAAGAAGGTTTACAATTAGTGAATAGTTGTGATTCCCAATTGAAGAATTTTGAAAATAAAGTACAAGATTTATTAGATACCTATCAGGAGGATCCTAAGAATGCTTGATTTTGAACAATACTTAAGACAAACATTACAAGATTTGCCAAATAGCAATGTAAAAGATGCGATGGAATATTCCTTGATGGCTGGTGGGAAAAGAATACGACCAAAACTTTTATTCGCAGCTTTAAATGCATATCAGGTGTGTGAAGAAAAAGGACTTGGTGCAGGTGCTGCGATTGAAATGATTCATACGTACTCACTGATTCATGATGATCTTCCTGCCATGGATAATGATACTTTGCGTAGAGGGAAACCTACTTGTCATGTGAAGTATGGGGAAGGTGTTGCGATACTTGCAGGAGATGCACTGCTCACCAACGCATTTAAAGAAGCACTAAAATCTTGTGAGGATAGTACAATGTCTAGTTTGATGATTGATTATCTTTCTGATTATAGTGGTGCCAATGGTATGGTGTATGGACAAATCCTTGATTTGGAAGGAGAAGCAAATCCTAATATTACAGTAGAAGAACTCGAAAAAATTCATTTTTATAAGACCGGTAAACTTATTACTTTGCCGTTGATATGTGCTGCCATTATTGCGCATAGAAAAGAAGATATAGAGATTTGGAAAGAAGTTGGACATTATATTGGTTTGTCTTTTCAAATACAAGATGATGTGTTGGATGTAACAAGTAGTGTAGAAGTATTAGGTAAAAATGTAAACAGTGATGAAAGTAATCAAAAAAGCACATATGTCACTTTGATGGGAATTGATGCGGCAAAAGAAAAGGCACAGTTCTTCTATAAAAAAGCATGGGAATGGTTACGTCGTTTGTCCATTGATACAGAGGCAATGGAAGCTGTATTTGATGAATTAACAAAACGTAAGTACTAAATAGGCTGGAGGTATTTGGATGAATCTTTATGATATAAAAGAACCACAAGATATAAAAGACCTGTCCTTTGCGCAATTAGCGGATTTGTCTCAACAAATTCGTCTTTTCTTGGTGCAAAGTATCGCAAAAACAGGAGGACATCTATCAAGTAATCTTGGTATTGTTGAATTAACGATTGCGTTGCATTATGTCTTTGATTCACCAAAGGATCGCTTTCTATTTGATGTAGGACATCAGTCTTATGTACATAAAATTTTAACAGGAAGAGCCGGGCAATTTTCAACGCTTCGTCAATACAAAGGGATTGCAGGTTTTCAAAAACGCAAAGAAAGTGAACATGATGTTTGGGAGGCAGGACATTCTTCTACCTCATTATCTGCGGCTTTGGGTATGGCAGTTGCGCGTGATTTGAATCATGATACCTATCAAGTATTACCCGTGATTGGGGATGGTGCGTTGAGTGGAGGTATGGCAATTGAGGCGTTGAATCAAATTGGTAGTGAACAACGTAATATGGTCATTATTTTTAATGATAATAATATGTCTATATCAAAAAATGTTGGTGCGATGGATGAAACATTTACAAAGCTTCGCATGAGTAAACCATACAATACCCTAAAAGATGACTTAAAGAGTTCACTTTCCACAACGAAGCTTGGGAATAGTGTATTAAAGACCATGACAAATATGAAAAATGCAGTCAAGGAAAATGTAGTGGATACTTCTATTTTTGGTGATTTTAATTTGGATTATATTGGACCAGTGGATGGACATGATATTAAATCTTTGGTAAAAGTGTTAAATATCGCAAAACATCATGAAGGACCAATTGTGGTTCATGTGATGACAAAAAAAGGAAAAGGATATCGCTACGCAGAAGATGATAGTGAAGGGAAATGGCATGGAGTTTCTCAATTTGATCCAGAAACTGGACAAACACTATCAAAATTACCAGCAGGACATTTGAATTGGAGTGAAGTCATTTCTGAAACCTTACTTGATCTAGCGAAACAAAATGAAGATATTGTTGCGATTACACCTGCAATGAAAGGCGGATCTAAATTAGATAAATTCTTCCGGGAATTACCACAGCGTTCTTTTGATTGTGGGATTGCGGAAGAACATGCCATGACATTTGCGGCAGGGCTAGCGGTATCAGGAAAAAGACCCTTTATTTCTGTGTACTCTAGTTTCCTTCAAAGAGCATATGATCAAATCAATCATGATGTAGCCCGGATGGAGCTTCCAGTTGTGATTGGAATCGATCGTTGTGGTCTTGTTGGAGAGGATGGAGAAACCCATCATGGAGTATTTGATATTGCGATGTTGCGCTCTATTCCTAATATGATACTAGCACAACCCAAAGATAGTCTAGAAGCACAAAATATGATGTATACTGCTTTTTCACAAAACACACAGCCATTTGCCCTTCGTTATCCTAGAGGAAGCGTTCCATATGGGAAAGCTCCAACTTATGAAGCACTCCCAATTGGAAGTTGGACAAGCTGGTGTTCACAAGAAGATTACGATGCAATTGTAATTACATATGGTAGTGATGTTGATAAAGTGATTTCTAAAGCAGGTGTAAATGGAGTGAATTTACGAGTTGTAAATGCACGTTTCTTTAAACCGATTGATGAAGCGATGTTAGAAGAACTTTATCATAGTAAAAAACCAATCTTAATCTATGAAACGGATATGATGGCAGGTGGCTTGTCTTCTGCGATTCTAGAATACTTCAATGATCACCAACTTAATACATCATGTATACGTATGGGGATTGGGGATCATTTCGTAGAACATGGTAGTGTTCCTCAACTACGAAAACTTGAACAGATTGATATCACGTCCTTATTTGAAGAGCTTCATTCATTGTTGAAGTAGGAATTGTATGCGATTAGATCAATATCTAGTACAACATGAATATTGTACAACTCGAGCGCGTGCACAAGATGCCATTCAACAACAACGTGTGTATGTGAATGATAAAGTGATTCAAAAGAACAGTTATTATGTGGATGAAGAAGATTGTGTTCGTGTTATTGAAGAAGAACTTTCTTTGGCATCAAGAGCAGGTTTTAAACTGTATGATGTGTTAGAGGATTTTGGAATAGATTTAAAAGATCGTATTTGTATCGATGTTGGTGCGAGTACGGGTGGTTTTAGTGATGTGTGTTTAAAACAAGACGCAAAGTTAGTATATGCAGTAGATGTAGGAAAAGATCAACTACTGGAAGCCTTAAAGGGTAATCCACGTGTAATCAATATGGAAGGTGTGAATTGTCGTTATTTAACAAAAGAGATGTTTTCACCTTTACCAAATTTTGCTTGTATGGATGTATCGTTTATATCCATTAAATGTATTTTACCAGCCTTATTATCTGTGTTATCAAAAAAAGAACTCGTTGTACTTGTGAAACCACAGTTTGAAGCGGGGAAAGAATATATTGGCAAACATGGGGTTATAAAAAATGAAAAGGTACATCTTCAAGTATTAAATGATATCATTTCTTATATAGAAACACTTGGCGTTTATGTGCATCATGTAAAAGCTAGTTCTTTATTGGGACGCGATGGAAATAAAGAGTTTGTAGTACATATCAAAGAGGAAGAATGTCATAAGGTGTTTCCTCTTAAACAAATCATAAAAGAATATCATACAAAGAGGTGATGTTATGCTAAAAGAAATGTATGTGAAAGATTTTGTGTTGATTGATGAACTTCGTTTGAATTTTGATACGCAAATGTCAGCTTTTACTGGAGAAACTGGTGCTGGTAAGTCTTTGTTGATGGATGCCATTGGAGTTTTAAAAGGGGAACGTATCAATACTTCTATGATCAAAGAAGGAAAAGAAAAAGCCTTCATTGAAGGTGTTTTTGAAGTGGAAGAACATCATCCAGCATACACTTTACTACAAGAAGCAGGATATGATGTAGAAGACTTCATGTTTGTTGCTAGTCGTGAGTTTGGAAGAGAAGGAAAGAGCGTTGCACGTATCAATCAACGTATTGTAAATGTATCCTTTTTAAAGGATGTTGTATCTACTCTTGTGGATATACATTCTCAACACGATACACAATACCTTCTAAATACCAAGTACCACATTACACTATTGGATAATTTTTGTAATGTGGAAGATTTATGCCAACGAGTAAAAACACAATATCAAGCATATAAAAAGATTCATGATAAATTAGAATCTGCTTTACATGAGGATTATAATGAAGATGATCTTGAATTTTTAACCTTTCAATTAAATGAAATTGATGAAGCAGATATAAAAGAACATGAATTAGAAGAGTGTGAAGAAGAAAGCAAACGCTTAATGGCGTTTGAAAAGATATCAAGTAAAGTAGCTTCCTCTTTGGAACTGTTGGAAGATGAACATAAAGGGAGTGCATCACTTTATGAAGCTTGTCGTGAGATTGGCAGTATTCATGAAGATGATTTTTTTGAAAAAGTAAAAGAGAAACTTCAAGAAGCGTATTATCAGGTGGAAGAAGTGGTTCATGAGTTAAAGGATTACATGGATGATTTCGATTACGATGAAGTACACTTTCATGAGTTACAAGAACGCATTTCGTGTATTCATAAGATATATAGAAAATATGGACCTAATGTACAAGCGTTGCAAGTGAAACGTGAAGAATTGAATCAAAAGATTGATATGATTTTGCATCGTCAAGATTTTATTACAAAACAAGAAGCGCTTCGTGAGGAAGCGAAGAAACAATATTTGCTAGTGGCAAATGAACTACATGAAATTCGTAGTACGAAGGCAAAAGAGTTGGAACAGAAAATATTGGAAGAATTAAAGGATTTACAACTGCCTCATGCACGTTTTGAAGTTGTCTTAGAAACAATGGAAGGGAATGCGAGTGGAATAGACAATGTTGCGTTTTTAATCTCTATGAACCCTGGAGAGCCACTAAAACCATTGAGCACAACAGCAAGTGGCGGAGAGTTGTCTCGCTTCATGTTGGGGCTAAAAACGGTGTTTACGTCCTTGCAAAAGATCGAGACGATTATTTTCGATGAGATTGATACTGGAGTGAGTGGAAGTGTGGCGTTTAGTGTTGGTCGTAAGATGAAAGAACTTGCGAATCAAACCCAAGTGTTCTGTGTGACACATCTAGCCAGTGTTGCAGCTTGTGCACAACATCACTACATCGTAGAGAAACTACAACAAGAAAATACAACAAATACGAAGATTCGAGAATTGAACGAAGAAGAAAGAATTGCACAACTGGCAATGATTTCCAATAATTCTATGTCAACTTCCGCAATGGAGGCCGCAAAAGAGCTTTATATGAATGCTCAAAAAGGATAGGTAATTATTTCTTATGTGAGTTCATACGCTTTGTGGCAGACTACCTTTTAGGAGGTGGTGCCATGCGTAAGAAAATTATGGTTTTCTTACTTTGTTTATTTTGTAGTGGCCCCTTAAGTATATTGGCGGCAGATGATTTGATCTTAGGTGGAGATAGCATTGGTATTGAAGTGACATATGATGGGGTTATGGTCAGCGGGACTTATCGTTTCGAAGTGGATGGAAAATCCTATGATCCATCAACACAACTAAAACCACATGATATTTTAGTAAGTATCAATGGTACACGTATACATTCTATGGATGATTTGTACGCTCAATTGAACAAGTATCAAGACGGTGTCAATGAGATCCCCATACGAATCAAACGTAATCAAGTAGAAATGGATAGCGTGTTGATAAGTGTATTCGATAAGGCTAGTTCATCTTATAAGTCGGGGTTATATATCAAGGACAAAATTGCTGGAGTAGGAACTATGACATATTATGATCCACTCTCGCACACCTTTGGTTCTTTAGGTCATGAGATTTATGATAGCGATGTAAAACAAATTGCAGATGTTCATAGTGGCACAATCTATCCTGCACAGGTAAAATCTATACAAAAAGCGCAAGATAATGTACCAGGAGAAAAACATGCGCAAATCGACTATACCCAAGCGTTAGGAGATGTGTTATTGAATAGTGAAATTGGAATCTATGGAACCTACGATTCTCTTCCAACCAACGCAGTAGCATTGCCTTGGGCGAAACAAGATGAAATACAAGTAGGTCCTGCAAAACTATATACGGTCTTAAATGGAGAACGTATTGATTCTTATGATATCAATATAACGAAATTAAACAAACAGAGCCAATCTTCCATAAAGGGGATTGAATTTGAAGTTAGTGATCAACGATTGTTAGAGGCAACCAATGGAATTATCCAAGGAATGAGCGGTTCACCTATCGTTCAATACGGAAAAATCATTGGGGCAGTCACGCATGTTGTGACATCACATCCGATTAATGGATATGGGGTATATATTGAATGGATGCTAGATACTTCTAGATCCTTGAAATAAAAATAGTAAATTCGACCTTTTTCGACCAAATGTAATCAAAAGTAGCCCAAAGAACGACGTAAAAAGTCGCTCTTTTTTTGTAATTGGAATAATTTGTTAAAAAGCGTCGCTCTTTCGACAAATTTACTGTAATTATGCAATCTGCATTTGTATAATTGTAAAGAGGAGGAAAGAGAAAATATGAATAACAAGTTAAGAGTTTATGTAGTAGATGACAGTTTGGAAATGATCCATAGTATGAAGGAGACGTTTGCTAAAAGTGACAACTATCAAGTCGTTGGTAGTGCAACAAATGGTGAACAGTGTATTATGGAATTGCATGGAAAACAGATGGATATTTTGATTCTAGATCTTATCATGCCAAAGAAGGATGGTATGAGTGTATTACAAGATTTGAAGAAAAATAACATCACCGTAGATCATATCATCTGTACGACACCTTTTGTGAACGATCTGATTGTTGGCTCCATTCAGAACTATAAGGTTGACTACATATTGATGAAACCTTTCGAGATTCATCATCTGATTGATCGTTTGAATTTCATCGTTGGATTTACACATCGCGAGAATTCAAATGTAAATACCATGAGTGTGAACTTAAATGATGATGAAAAGAAACGTTTAGCAAAACTAGAATTAGAAAGTGAAATTACAGAATTGTTACATGAAATAGGTATTCCAGCGCATATCAAAGGATATATGTATTTAAGAACGGCTATCTTAGAAACGTATATCAATGTGGATTTCTTAGGCCAAATAACCAAAGTATTATATCCAGAAATCGCAAAGAAATACGCGACTACAGCTTCCAGGGTGGAACGTGCCATACGTCATGCGATTGAGGTTGCGTGGAACCGGGGGAATATCGATGCTATCGATGATATTTTTGGTTATACAATTTCAGCGAGTAAAGCAAAACCAACCAATTCAGAATTCATTGCGATGATTTCTGATAAGCTTCGTTTAGAACATAGATTAAAAAATAAAGTACAAGCGATCAAAACATATCGCTAGTAATTTTATACAATTTCCTTTATACTATACCCATAGATTAAAGGAGATTGTATGGCAGGAAGAGTAATTTTTCATATTGATTTAAATTCATACTTCGCAAGTGCGGAGATACTAAAAAACTCTGCTTTGGAAGGTCAACCCATTGTTGTTGCGGGATTGAATAGAAGAAGTGTAGTGTGTACTGCTAGTTATGAAGCTAGGGCTTTTGGTGTACAAGCTGCAATGCCGCTTCATATGGCAATGGAAAAGTGTCCCCAACTTGTGGTAGTGCAAGGAAGTTATGCTTGGTATGAAGAATTAAGTGAGCGTTTTTTTAAATATCTTAGACGTTTTTCTCCCTATATTGAACCTGCCAGTATCGATGAGTGTTTTATGGATGTGACAGAAGCAATCAAAGCCTATAAACGTCCATTAGATTTAGCTTGGGTGATACAAAAAAGTGTATATGAAGATTTGAGGCTTCCTTGTAGCATTGGTGTAGCGCCTAATAAATTCCTAGCAAAAATGGCAAGTGATATGCGAAAACCTATGGGCATAACCATTCTTCGTAAACAAGAAGTAAGTAAGAAACTTTGGCCCCTTGGCATTCATGAAATGTTTGGGATAGGGAAGAAAACCGTGCCTCTTTTATTGGAACATGGTATTACGACCATTGGAGATTTAGCGAATCCTGAAAATGAGAGTAAAGTAATGACCCTTCTTGGAAAACATAGCTATGGTATGATACAAAACGCAAGAGGGAATGGAAGTAATCAATTAAGTTATAATCATACATTGCAATCCATTTCTCAATCAACAACTTTGGATCGAGATATATCCGATTATGATGAAGTAAAAACTGTCTTCAAACGTTTGGCCATGCAACTAAGCAAACGCGCAAAAGAAGACGATTTAAAAGGCTCTTTAATTTCCATTTCTATTCGTTACTTTGATTTTAGTAATGCTGTACGTTCTCAATCCATATCGGATTATACCAATGATGAAAATACATTATTAGAACATGCATTATTGTTGTTTGATCAAAATAACAATGGTAAAGAAATACGTCATTTAGGAATTGGTCTTGGTTCCTTGTTTTCCCAAAGGAAAACAATTGATCAAATTAACCTCTTCCAAAAAGAAGAAGATATTGTGCACGACGCAAGTGATGTCTTAAAAGAATTAAATCGCCAATTGCCACAAGCACATTTGATGAGAGCGAGTGAACTCTTGCGAAATAAATAGAATTTTGTCTGATGAAAGAAGGAAAACTCCTTCTTTTTTTTCATAGAATACAGTGAGGTGATTTCATGAGAAAACATCATAAATACCATGGATTCTTTCATAAGTATCATAATGTGTATCTCTATATAGGGATCTTGGTTGGGTGTGGAATATTAACGGGTATTGTATTATCGAATTTTATAGATGTTAATGATATTAAACATTTATCTTCGTATTTGACAACGGTGAGTAGTGGGGTCAATAAATATGATTTCTTCGTATCCCAGTTTTTCACAGGTATCTTGTTTATTCTATTTGTTTTTTTATTGGGAACTAGTTTTGCGGGAATCCCTTTGATTAGCTTTGTGGTGTTTACAAAAGGCTTACAGATTGGGTTTTCATGTGCGTTGTTTGTATTTAGCTATCAGCTAAAAGGGATTGCAGGTATTTTTATGACCTTATTACCACAAGTTCTATTTGATCTCATAGCGACCTTCCTTATATCTGCGAGTGCAATTCAATTGTCTATGTATATCGTATACAGTTGTACAAATCGTGAAAAGCTCGATTTCAAAAAACTGGCAAACTCGATTCTAAATGATATCTTCATCTGTTTTTTAATCGTGCTTATAGGAAGTTACTTAAAATCAACGATTGGAATAGAATGTATTAAACTCTTTAATTTAATGTAATTCTCCTGTATAATGAAAAGATATTTCAGGAGGTAGGGCATGGATAATTTATCGTATGATTTTCTTGCAGATAGCGATATCTACGTATATCAACGCAAAGATATGTTTCGTATCAACACGGATACTTCACTTCTGGCGAAGTTTATGACCATCAAGAAAGGGGAACGTGTTCTTGATGTTGGGACAAACAATGGCGCTTTATTATTGGCAGCGAGTAGAAAACAACCATCTTTTATGTATGGAGTGGATATTCAAGAGGAAGCGATTGAACTAGCAAGGTATAATATGCAACAACAACATATTGAAAACGTAGAACTTATTTGTGAGGATTTCAAAACTGCTTCATTACCAAAAGTACAAGTCATTCTTTGTAATCCTCCATATTTCAAAGTTCATGATGGTGCTAATTTGAATGAATCTGAAACCTTACGTAAAGCGCGCCATGAAACGTATTTAGAATTATCACAATTATGTCAAAAGGTATCGTCTTTATTAGATGAAAAGGGAAGGTTCTATTTAGTGCATCGCGCCAATCGCATCGCTGAAATCATATGTGAATTACGAAAGAATCGTTTAGAAATTCGCACGTTACAATTTGTCTATGATGAACAGAAGGAAGAAGCTATAACTGTATTGATTGAGGCAGTTAAGGATGGAAAAGTAAATGCTCATGTAGCTAATGGTATCTACGTAAAGCGTTAAATCACTCTACATGTGTTGCATGAGATACATATGAAAAAACGAAGGACTCTTGTTAAAAAAAGTTTTGGATATTCCTGTTTGCTAGTCGTTAGAATTTGTTCTATAATAAATAAGGTGATCAAACATGAAAATCGAAGAAGCGTTTGAAGATTATATGCACTACATTGTATCTGTTGACCAAAAATCAAATGCAACGATTCAATCATATCGTACAGATTTGAAAGAATATATGCAATATCTTAAACAAGAAAATATTTCGGATATGAATGATATTGAATATCAACACATTCAAAATTTTTTGGATTTTCTTGGTAAGGATCAATATGATGGAACTAGTCTTATTCGAAGTAAGCGAAAAGGCAGTAGCATCAATCATATGATTACCTCCATACATATGTTTCATCGCTATATTACAATGGCATACCCCCAAATTATGGATCCAGCGATACATATACGAAGTAAAAAGACACCTAAACATTTACCTGTATATTTTAATATTGATGATATGGATCGCTTGTTGAATAGTTTTGGGAATTCCGATCAAGAATTGTTTGAAAAGGCAATTTTGGAGTTGTTGTATGGATGTGGGTTGCGTGTGAGTGAGTGTTGTGGGCTATTGTTGAATCAAACCCATTTGGAACAAGGTTTTTTAAGGGTTATTGGAAAAGGTGATAAGGAACGTATGGTTCCCATGCATGAGCGATGTGTGAAAGCACTTCGTGTGTATTTGGAAGTCGTACGTAAAGGGTGGGAAAGAAGACGTTCTCCATATGTCTTTATCAATGCTTCAGGAAACCCCTTAACTCGTCAATATGTGCATACGCTGATCAAGAGTAAATTGAAAGAACAAAATTTAAATGAACAACTTTCAGCACATAGTTTCCGTCATAGCTTCGCATCACATCTATTAGATGGTGGTGCAGATTTACGTGTTGTACAAGAATTATTGGGTCATAGTGATATTGCTACTACCCAAATATATACACACATTCAAAATAAGAGATTACAAAGTGTGTACACTTCGTTTCATCCAAGAGCGAAGAAAGATAAAGAAGGAGAATAAGTGAATGAGTAATTGTGGTACATGTCCAAGCAAAGGAAGTTGCGGTAAAAAAGAAGATGCTTGTGGAATATCAAACAATCCGAAAAACAAAATCAAACATGTGATTGGTGTGATGAGTGGTAAAGGTGGCGTAGGGAAGTCAAGTATGACAACGCTACTAGCAAAAGAATTAAACAAACGTGGTTATAAAGTTGGTGTTATGGATGCGGATATCACTGGTCCAAGTATTCCAAGATTATTTGGTTTAGAAAGAGAAAGCGCATATGGAGCGAATGATGCAATTGAACCCGTTGTGGATAAAGATGGCATCAAGGTTATGTCTTTGAACTTTTTAATGGAAGATGAAAACCAACCTGTTATTTGGAGAGGACCAATTGTTGGAAATGCAGTAAAACAATTTTGGAGTGATGTAATCTGGGGTGAACTAGACTATTTGTTCATCGATATGCCTCCAGGAACTGGGGATGTTGCGTTGACTGTTATGCAAAGCATACCGTTAAATGGAGTCGTTATGATATCTACTCCTCAACCAATGGTATCTATGATTGTATCCAAAGCTATCAATATGTGTAAACAGGCCAATGTAAAAGTGTTAGGAATCATTGAAAATATGAGTTATGTGCTTTGCCCAGACTGCGGCAAACGTATTGAAATTTTCGCACATAAAAACGTGGATTCTTTTTTAACTCAAAATGAAGTAGAATTATGGGCAGAACTACCAATGATGGATAGTGTGTCACAAATTTACCAAGATGATAACTTTGATGAAGCATATCGTGAACAGATACGTACATCTATATCACCAGCCGTAGATAAACTTTTGGAAATATATGAAAAATAGTGCAAAAACTGCACTATTTTATTTTACTTTTGTTTGAATTGTGCTATATTATTAAAGGCTTTTTTTAAAAGTGCATTACATAGGCTTATAAATAGTCCTAAGGAGGAATTTTTATGCCAGGATATGTAGTAGTAGGAACACAGTGGGGCGATGAAGGAAAAGGTAAGGTAGTAGATTACCTTGGATCTAAAATGGATATGGTAGTACGTTTTCAAGGTGGTAACAATGCTGGTCATACGGTCGTTGTTGGAGATGAAAAGATCGTATTACATTTATTGCCATCTGGAGTATTACAAAAGGCAATTTGTGTGATTGGACCAGGTGTTGTTGTGGATCCCTTTGTTTTCTTAGATGAAATTAAACAATTAGAGGATCGTGGATTATCAACAAATCATGTATTTATTTCGGATTGTGCACATATCATCATGCCTTATCATATTTTGATGGATGAACTGAGCGAAGCACAGTTAAAAGATTATAAAATAGGAACGACAAAGCGAGGAATAGGACCTTGTTATGCGGATAAGTATTCAAGAACAGGCATTCGTATAGGAGATTTACGAAACTTTGAAACCTTTAAGCGTAAATTAAAACTTGCTCTTGATATGAAAAATGAAGTATTTCAAAAAGTATATGAAAACGAAGGGTTTGTATATGAAGATTTAGTTGCACGTTTTGAGGCAATTAAAGAGGCGATACTGCCTAGAATTTTAAATGCTCAAATGATCGTGAATCAAGCGTTAGATGATCAAAAGCAAGTATTGTTTGAAGGCGCACAAGCTGCGATGTTGGATATTAACTACGGGAATTATCCATATGTTACATCATCATCACCAACATCTGCAGGTGTTTGTACGGGTGCTGGAGTATCACCTCAAAAACTTGATGTAATTATTGGGATTGCGAAAGCATATTCAACAAGGGTTGGTGAAGGACCATTTGCGAGTGAGCTGTTCGATGAAATGGGTTCATGGTTAAGAGAACAGGGACATGAATTTGGAGCGACAACCGGAAGACCTAGACGATGTGGTTGGTTGGATGTGAATGTAGTTAGACATGCGGCTATGATCAATGGACTAAGTGATCTTGTGATTACAAAGCTAGATATTTTAAGTGGTTTGGAAGAAATCAAAATGTGTGTAGCATACGATATTGATGGTAAACGCTTTGATTATATTCCAAGTTCGATTGAGGAACTTGCAAAAGCAAAACCAATTTACGAAACATTTGCTGGATGGAAAGAAGATATATCCAATGTAAAGACATATGAAGAACTTCCAGAAGCGTGTAAAGTATATTTGAAAAGAATTGAAGAATTAACAAAGACGAGAATATCTATGGTATCTGTAGGGGCAGAAAGAAACTGCAACATTTATATTCATTCCTTTATGAAATAAGAGAGCGATGCTCTCTTTTCTTATACTCACGGGGATAGAGATGACGGATATGTTGTTAACCCTTACAAGTAAAAATATGTAGTAAGATATTGAATGCATACTCTAGTTGTGGTATTGTAATTACGTACTTTTTATAAAAGAAAGATAGAGGTTAGACAACATGATAGAAGATGATTATCGTATCCAACAAGATGAGCTTCATGAAGAGTGTGGGGTGTTTGGAGTATATCACAATGAAGATGCGGCTTCTTTAACATATTATGGATTACATGCATTACAACACCGTGGACAAGAAGGGTGTGGTATTGCTAGTAGTGATGCTAGTGCTATTTATACGCATCGTGGACATGGCTTGGTACAAGAAGTGTTTACTACACAAAGCATAGAAAAACTTATGGGAGAACTTGCGATTGGACATGTAAGATATGCGACTGCAGGAGGAAATGAGTTGGAGAATGTGCAACCACTTCATGCAAATTTGAATCATGGTGAATTTTCTGTATGTCATAATGGACAGATTGTAAATGCGAAAGATTTAAGGATTGAATTAGAAAATAAAGGAAGTATCTTTCAAGGGACGAGTGATAGTGAAATTATTTTACATTTAATACAAAGAGAAAAGGGAACTTTCCTTGAACGTATCAAACGTGCTTTTTCTAAATTGGAAGGAGCATTCGCGGCCTTGGTATTAACGAATGACAGCATCTTTGCAATTCGTGATCATAACGGATTAAGACCATTGTCTTATGCTTCTTTACAAGATGGATATTGTATTAGTTCTGAAAGTTGTGCATTCCTTACAACATCAGCTGAATTTATTGCGGATGTAGAACCAGGAGAAGTGGTTTGTTTCACACCACAAGGAATTGTGAAAGATCATTATCGTGAAATGAAACAATGCGCAATGTGTGCAATGGAATATATTTATTTCTCACGTCCAGATAGTGATATTGATGGAATCAATGTACATGATGCACGTAAAAGAAGTGGTATTTTAATGGCAAAGAAAGATCAAGATACGCTACATGCAGATATTGTTGTAGGGGTACCTGATTCTTCCACTTCAGCAGCGATTGGATATGCACAAGAGAGTGGTCTTCCATATGAAATTGGTTTGATTAAGAATCGTTATGTAGGAAGAACCTTCATTCAGCCAACACAAACACAACGCGAACGTGGTGTACGTATGAAATTATCTGCGATATCCGCCATTGTAGCTGGCAAGGACGTTGTTTTGATAGACGATAGTATTGTTAGAGGGACAACAAGCAAACGTATCGTACAGCTCTTAAAAGAGGCGGGTGCACACAAAGTGCATGTTCGTATTGGGAGTCCTGCATTTCAATACCCATGTTTCTATGGAGTAGACACTTCTACATACGAAGAATTGATATCCGCAAGAATGAGTGAAGAAGAATTATGTGCTTATTTGCAAGCGGATTCCTTAAAATTCTTAGAAGTTGAAGATTTAAGTGTAGCATTCCAAACGAAGAATTTATGTACTTCTTGTTTTCATGGTGTTTATCCTACTAGCTTATATGAATACCAACAAGTAATCGATCATAAACCTGCTCGTAAAGAGTTGGTTGAATCCTATCATTTAAACTTTGAGGAAGAAAAATAATTTCTTCCTTTAAAAAAACCACATCTTTCGATGTAGTTTACACTTGTATATCTGCATGCATTCCTAATGCATGCTTTTCTTTTTCTAGAATTGGATCTACATAATCTTTAAAGAATTCTTCTGTCTGTTGAGAAGAACGTCCCACAAAGTTTTTAGGGTCCATAATACTTTCTAGTTGTTCCTTATTCATATGGAAGATAGAATCTTTGGCGATACGATCAAGTAAGTCGTTTTCTTCACCTAGTTCTTTTACTGTTTTGCCAGCCTCCATGGAATGAATACGAATTTGTTCATGAAGTTCTTGGCGATCTCCACCAGCCTTTACAGCGTCCATTAAAATGGTCTCTGTGGCCATGAATGGAAGTTCTTTCATCAAATGTGAATGAATTACCTTTGGATATACAACCAAACCGTCCATAATATTTAGATATAAGTCAAGAATTCCATCAACTGCCAAGAATCCTTCAGGGATACTGATTCTTTTATTCGCAGAATCGTCCAATGTTCTTTCAAACCATTGTGTAGATGCGGTAATAGCTGGATTTAAGGCATCCACGATTACATAGTTAGCAAGGGAAGCCATACGTTCACTACGCATAGGGTTGCGTTTATATGCCATCGCACTTGAACCGATTTGTCCTTTTTCAAAAGGTTCTTCTACTTCTTTTAAATGCTGAAGTAAGCGAATATCATTAGAGAATTTGTGTGCACTTTGTGCAATAGAAGAAAGCACATTTAAGATTCTTGCGTCAATTTTACGAGAATATGTTTGTGTTGAAACAGGATAACACTCTTTGTAACCCATTTTATTTGCGATCAACTGATCTAACTTCTTTACTTTTTCAGTATCATTGTCAAAGAGTTCCATAAAACTTGCTTGTGTACCAGTGGTACCTTTACATCCTAATAACTTCTTGTTTTCTAATAAGAA
Source organism: Amedibacillus sp. YH-ame6 (assembly GCF_053848845.1). Lineage (NCBI taxonomy): Bacteria > Bacillati > Bacillota > Erysipelotrichia > Erysipelotrichales > Erysipelotrichaceae > Amedibacillus > Amedibacillus sp. YH-ame6. The sequence goes on along the minus strand of NZ_JBSPEZ010000023.1, from coordinate 21,975 downwards.
ACATAGTTCTTCATAATCCAACAACAAGTCTTGTGCCCATATAGCAGCACGTTTTCCAAGGGTAGTAGGTTGTGCTGGTTGAAAATGAGTGAATGCCAGTACTGGTAAATCTTTGTATTCTAATGCGAAATGCTTTAAAGCTGCCATAACATTCACAATCTTATGTTTTACTAATTCTAGTGCTTCGTGCATGATGATAAGGTCAGTGTTATCTCCAACGTAACATGAAGTTGCGCCTAAATGGATGATTCCTTTAGCGTTTGGACACTGTACGCCATACGCATATACATGGGACATAACATCGTGACGGACTACTTTTTCACGTTCTTTTGCTACTTCATAATTGACATCGTCTTGATGAGCTATCAATTCCTTTATTTGTTCCTCTGAAATAGATAAGCCTAATTCTTTTTCACTTTGTGCTAACGCAATCCAAAGCTTTCTCCACGTGCGAAATTTTTTCTCCTGTGAAAATAACTGCTGCATCTGTTTTCCAGCGTAGCGTAGCCCTAGAGGACTTTCATATGTATCGTACATGTAGTTACATCCTTTCTCTTCTATTGTATGTGTAGACGACGATATACCTCTTGATACGCATCCTCTACATTTCCTAAATCTCTACGAAAGCGATCTTTGTCCAAATGTTCTTGTGTATGAACATCCCAATATCGACAAGTATCTGGTGATATCTCATCAGCCAATACGATTTGACCTTTATATCGACCAAATTCTAATTTAAAATCGATCAAATCAATATCTACTTCTAAGAATATGTGTTTTAACTCTTCGTTGATTTGAAAAGCCATCTTTGTAATGGTGTCAATATCTTCTTGTGCTGCGATTCCTAAAGCCAATGCCATATAATCGTTGATCATAGGATCTCCAAGAGCATCATCCTTATAACTGAATTCAAGAATAGGGGAGAGTAATTCTTTTCCTTCTTCTAACCCCATACGTTTTGCGAAACTACCTGCCGCCTTATTTCGAATAATTACTTCCAAAGGAATAATATCTACTTTTTTTACTATGGTACGACGTTCATTTAGTTCTTCTATAAAATGCGTTGGAATACCTTTACTTTCTAATATTTGAAATAGGTGATTGCTCATTTTGTTGTTGATTGCACCTTTTCCTGTAATGGTACCTTTTTTTAATCCATTGAAAGCAGTAGCATCATCTTTGTAATCTACAATTACTGAAAATTCATCATCTGTTGCATATACTTTTTTTGCTTTACCTTCATATAGCATTTCTTTTTGTTCCACGTGATATCCTCCATTTCCACACAACATTATAGTGCAGTGTATATTCCATGTCAACAATTTAAATTCAAAGAAAAACTGCAGAAAAAGTAGTTCTTTTCTGCAGTTAACATTCTCTTTATTTACCTAAAATGATATTTGTTAAATCAACTGGTTCAACAATTTTACCATCTTTGTATACACGCATATTTCCGGAAGCGATTTCATCAATCAATACAACATCATTGTTGTGGTATCCGAACTCGAATTTAATATCATAAAGATCTAGACCCATAGTTTTTAAATCATCCGCAACAACCTTTGTGATTTTTAAAGTTTGTTCTTTTAAGCTTTCATATTGTTCATCAGACATGATGTTAAGAGCCACTAAAGCATCTTTTGTGATCAATGGATCTCCTTTATCATCATCTTTTAATGTACACTCAACTAATCCACCAGTAAGTGGAGTACCATCTTCTATATAAGCACCATAACGACGAATAAAACTTCCTGTTGCCACTAAACGACAAATAACTTCCAATCCTTGACCGAATACTTTTGCGTTTAAAACTTCCATAGTAGCATTTTCAACATCTGCTCCTACATAGTGAGTTTTAACACCTGCATCGTTTAAAATTTCAAAAAAGTGAATAGAAGTTTCAAGGTTTGCTTTACCAATACCATCGATTGTTAAGCCAACTGTGTTTTCACCTGGATCGAACACTCCATCTTTTCCAGTACAGTCATCCTTGAACTTTAACATGACGTTTCCGTTGTCTAATGCATAAACATCTTTTGTTTTTCCTTCGTAGATCTTTTTCATGATATACCTCCATATCGAATAACGTAAATATTATATCATTATTTTTTTGTATTTCTAGTTACTTTTTATACTTTCTTCAATTTTTTAGAAAAACAATTGCATTTTTTCAATAAATAAAGTAAAACAATACATGGATATTAAAATCTTATCCATAATATTAATAAAAAGTAATAAAATATCAAACTTTTTTATAGATTTTCATGTATAATAAAAAAGGAAGTTTTAGGAACACGACAAAGGGAGGAACTATATGAAGATAATTGCCATTACAATGACGAAAATCTCATCATTTCTATTAAAACTGATAAAACGAGGAGGTTCTCTTCCTGGACAGATAGCTTTAAAAATATGCCCGACAATATTGGATCAATTGCAAACCAATTGTCCTCTAATCCTAGTGACAGGTACCAATGGTAAGACATCAACTGCGAATATGATTACGGAAACATTTCTACATGCGAATAAGCATGTAATTAGTAATCGAAAAGGGGATAACTTACGTCCTGGTATCGTGACGACTCTATTAACAAATGCAACATTAGGCGGAAAAGTAAAAGCGGAAGCCATTGTGTTGGAAGTAGATGAATTGAATATTCCTTATATTATAAAGAGTTTGAAAGTAGATGCTCTTGTAGTCACAAACTTCTTCCGTGATCAATTGGATCGTGCAAGAGAAATGGAACAACTTATTCAGCGTATGGAACAATCTTTAGATACTTTTGAAGGAACACTTGTATTGAATGCGAATGATCCAAACGTTGTACGTTTAAAAGATTCTGCACCACTTGCTAAGGAACTGTATTATGGAATTGAACGTTGTGAAAGCAGCGTACTAGAAAGTAGGGAAGCAAGTGAAGGTAAATTCTGCCCTCGTTGTGGAAGTCGTTTACAATATTCTTTTTATCAATACTCTCACATTGGTGAATTTCAATGTACAAAATGTGATTTTAAAACACCGAACATGGAAGTAAAAGGGGAAGTAAAAAGCATTCCTCAACGCCAATTTATATACGAACAACAAACGTATCATGCACCACAAGGTGGCTTGTATACAATGTATAATTGTATGGCTGTATTATGTGCTTGTAAACTATTTTCAATCGATCCACAATATGCAAAAAAAGCCTTTGAAAACATTAAAGTTCCTGCAGGAAGAAACGAGATACTTGAGATAAATGGCCATGCATGTACCTTAAACTTAATCAAAAATCCCACAGGCGCCAATGAAGTTATGAAGGTTATTGAAGAAGATGAAAGTGAAAAAACGATCTTACTTGTGTTGAATGATAACGACCAAGATGGTACTGATATCTCTTGGATTTATGATACATTTTTTGAAAAATTATTGAATCAACGTACCAAACATATCATTGTATCTGGTACTCGTTGTTACGATATGGCATTGCGTTTGAAATACAGTGGATATGAAGAAACTATCGAACTACATGAGTCCTTACAAGATGCGGTCACAAGTTTATTGAACGCAAATGGAACGATGTATGCGATTGCTACTTATACAGCTTTACAGCCAGTCAGAAACTTGATTGTTGCGAATGTGAAATAAGAAAGAGGTCTTTCTATGAATATAAAAGTATGTTGGATGTATCATGACATCATGGATTTATATGGTGATAAAGGAAATATGATGGTACTACGTAGACGTTGTGAAATGCGTGGGATCGATATCACAATTGACACCTTATCCATTGGTGATGAATGTGACTTATCACAATATGATTTATTATTTTTAGGCGGAGGCGCTGATAAGGAACAAATGATTCTTATTGATGATTTACTAAAACGTAAAGACAATATTAAGCAAGCTATGGATCAAGGTAGTTTTGCATTGTTGATTTGTGGTGGCTATCAATTGTTTGGTCAATACTATATCAATGCGGATAATGAAAAAATTGAAGGTTTGAAATTCTTTGATTATTATACAGATACAGGATGCAATGGTACACGATGTATCGGCAATATAGCCATTCGTTGCAAATTAGACGGCCATGATATTACTGCAGTTGGCTTTGAAAACCATGGTGGACAGACAATGAACGTAACAACTCCGTTAGGAGAAGTGTTGAGTGGTTGTGGGAATAGTTTCGATGCAAAAAGGGAAGGGTTCTATAATGGTCAAGTTCTAGCAACCTATATGCATGGGCCATTACTTCCTAAAAATCCTGAAATTGCAGATTTTGTAATTTATAAGAGCTTAAAGAAAAGAAATCCAGAATTCAACTTTGAAGATTTGACACCACTAGATGATGAATTAGAAAACAAAGCTAAGATTCATATGCTTAAAAGAATGGGTATTCAATGATAGATGAGAGAGTGTGAGCCTTAGCGCAATACATACTCTCTTTTTATATCGCTAAATATGGATTTCTTTAAATTACATAATACACATTATGCGAAGTAATTGTTTAATATAAAAAACAGATGACCATCATATTCGATTTCATCTGTTTTGGTTTTTATACAATAAATTGTTTACTTCACTATACTATTAGATTAACTACAAATATTCACAAATCATGATTAGTTTTATTGAACAGATACATACACACTAGCAGAATGACCTGGGTATAAAAGCATATGCAACGTTTTTGTTGTTGTTCCTCCAAGTTCACCCCATGGAGTAGGCGCGGTCCAAGTGCAATTCGCTATATAAACAGCATGCGCAGGACTAGATGAATCCCCTGAGGATTGCTTTATTTCATAAATATTAGAAACAAGTTTGAGAAGACTACTCTTAAAAATTCCGGATCTAGGTGTAGCAGTAAATTTACTTAAATATGGATTTGATGATCCTGAGAACACAGCAGACATAGTAACATCCGTATCTGCAGATCTAGCTTCGAATCTTTGAGAAAAATCAGTAACATATAATCTTGAAGAAGATGAAACTTGGTTATCTTCTGATGGATATAAGGTGAACGTGTAAGTTTCACCATTGTCAGCAATATATTGTGTGGTTTGTTTTTCGGATTTGTTTAAATCTAGTTTTACATAGGTTGTTCCATCAACAGATATAGTATTATCATTGTTTTGCTGTTTCAAGACTTCTTTTGCAACAATTGACGTTGGTGCTAAGGATAAATTTAAAGATGTGACTGTAGCTATAGATGTGATTAGAACTAATAATTTTTTTTCATTTCATTCTCTCCTTATATTTTTCTTCTAAAATTTTATGATACAATAAAATATTTTTTTAGTTGTTTTCTGTTTTTTTACTTAATTCATTATATATTTTCTTAAGATAAAAAACACAATCAATTGCACAAAACAAGAAAATTATTTGTATAATGTATGAAATTACTCCCATAAATGCAATCACAAATCATCCCTCCTTCCCACATTTGTTTTATATACATATTATATTTACTATCTACTCATAATGTCAACGAATATAGAACAAGACTAAAAAATAAAAAATAGTCGCTATTTAGTTTATGTTTTTTATAGATTTTTCTCATATTGATTCTATTTGAGATGGAAATGTTTCATATTAAGAGTCACGAAGATGTGGCATGAATCTGCCCTTTAGGGATATTTTGCTGTGAGGAATATAATGTCTCTGTTAAAGATCTAACAACCATAGCGTTTTCACTGACCTCTTTCAAGGGGGGGCTTTTCTTGTTGTCTCTTATTTTAATTCATATGCAAAAAAGACATCTGTTGATAGATGTCCTTTTTGATTATCTTTGAATTTTAATTAAGCAGTAATTATTTAACTGCGTCTTTCAAGGCTTTAGCAGCTTTGAATTTTGGAGCTTTTGAAGCAGCGATTTGAAGTGGTTCTTTCGTAGCAGGATTGATTCCCATACGAGCTGGACGCTCGCTAATTTCGAATTTACCAAATCCAGAAATATCAGCTTTTCCGCCTTTAGCTAAGATAGCAGCGATTTCTTCGAAGACAGTATCTACAGCAACTGTAGCGTCTTTCTTAGTAATATCCAATTTTTCTGAAACACTTTCAACTAATGCTTTTTTGTTTAAAATTTCACTCATGTTATTTACCTCCAACATACTTATATAATACCATTATTAGGCGTATATTTCAATATAAATAAGGTAAAAAACAACAATTTAACAAAAAGTTAAGCGCTTTTATAATACGATTGCAATTACATTTCCTTTTCCTTTATTTACGAGCTTTGTAAGGATATCTTGTAGCTTCATACGAGCTGCTTCAGGAATCATAGAAAGTTTTGCATTTAATCCATCACGAATCAAATCTGAAAGTTTTCTTCCAAAAATTTCACTGTCCCAAATCCCCTGTTCATTGCTTTCTTCATCACGTAATAAATAACGAATTAGTTCTTCACTTTGTTCTTTTGAACCAATGATAGGTTCAAAACAGCTTTCTACATCTACTTTGATCATATGAATGCTTGGCGCGATTGCTTTTAAACGTACACCATAACGATTTCCCTGTTTAATGATTTCTGGTTTACTTAATTCTATATCTTGAAGAGATGCACTTGCAAACCCATAGCCGGTTTGTTTCACCATCTTAAGTGCACTGGATACTGCGTCATATTCCTTTTTAGCTTTGCTATAATCTTGCATTAGTGAAATAAGTTGAGCTTTATCATGGATATCACTACCAATAATTTCTTTAAGAATTTCATTATACAATCCTTGACGTACAGTGATATCAACGTTTACAATTCCCTCTCCAGTATCAATAGAGGCAAGATTACTACTTTCGATATATTCATTTTCATCAAGAACTCCGTTGATATTTTCTACTTCACGTAAACGTTCTACACTTGCCATACTATTTTGAATAGTCTCGTTGAAACTCTTTTTTAACCAATGTTCATCGTTCAAGACAGCAATCCATTGTGGCATGTTGATGTTGATTTGTGAAACTGGAAATTCATAAAGTGCTTCTCTTAATAAATCATGAATGTCCGTTTCATTCATGTGATTGACAGCCATAGCTAGTACAGGCACTTCATATTTTTCTTTCAATTTATCTACTACAGATTTACAGGATAAAGATGAGGTATCTGCACTATTGACAACAACAATGAATGGCTTTCCAATGGCTTTTAGTTCATCGATCACTTCTGCTTCTGCTTCAATATATGCTTCTCTTGATAAATCGGAAATAGATCCATCTGTAGTAACAACAATACCAATCGTAGAATGATCTTGTATTACTTTCTGGGTTCCAGTCTTTGCGGCGTCATTGAATGGTACTGGTTCATCACTCCATGGTGTACGAACCATACGAATGCCATCCTCATCCTTATATCCTTTTGCTTCTGGTATTACATAACCAACACAATCTACTAATCGTACATTTACTTTAAATCCATCATCAAACTCGATTGTTGCGGCATTATTAGGTACGAATTTTGGCTCTGTAGTCATGATGGTTTTACCTACGCCTGCTTGTGGCAATTCATCAATCATACGAGCTTTTTCATATTCATCCTGCACGTATGGAATCACTGCTTTTTCCATGAATGATTTGATGAATGTAGATTTACCTACTCGTACTGGACCAACGATTCCTAAGTATATATCGCCACCGCATCTTTGCGCAATATTTTTCATAATCTCTGTGGTATTCATACGTTACCTCCCTTAGTCATTCTAAACTTATGTTAAGAAAGAATAGATTATGACACTATTTCAAAAAGATTCTTATAGAAAGTAAGAATAAAAACCACAAAAAAAGCAGGTCATCTATTGAACTTGCTCTTTATGTTCACGTAATAATCTAGTTACACATGCTTGTGCATCATCATCACAGGCTCCACATACTGTGCCAATACCAGTGATTTCTTGAATCTCTGGAAAAGATTTTCCTCCTGCTTCGATTGCTTTTTTAATATCCATTACAGATACACTCATACAAGTGCAGATAATATCGTCATCACTCATCATAAATCCCTCCTTATTTGTAGTATTCACAAAAAAAAGAATAACATACGCTTTCGCATATATTATTCTACTGTACCTACATCTGTTAAGGTTAGGTTCTTATTTTGATCAAGTGCCCATTTGATTCCCCAATTATTCATGAAGATAATTAAGTTTCTTCCTTTTAAATCACGAACACGCTTGGAATCACTCGTTAAGTTCAAGGTATTTGGATCAATGCTTTGATCATCAATCCAACGTACACACTGGAATGGTAATATTTCCAATTTAATATCTACGTTGTATTCTGTTTTTAAACGTTGTTCCAACACCTCGAATTGTAATACCCCTACCCCACCAACAATGATTTCTTCCATACCAATATTGATTTCTTGGAATACTTGGATAGCACCTTCTTGTGCAATTTGGGTAATTCCTTTGGTGAATTGTTTACGTTTCATCGTATCTCTTTGCGTTACACGTGCGAAATGTTCTGGTGCAAATGTTGGGATCTTTTTAAATGTGAATTTGAAGGAAGGATCACATAACGTATCTCCGATAGAAAAGATTCCTGGATCGAATACACCAATAACATCTCCTGCATATGCTTCATCAATAATCTCACGATCTTGTGCCATGAATTGTTGAGGCTGAGAAAGTTTAATCTTTTTGTTTTGTTGCATCAAAGTAACTTCCATGCCTTTTTCAAACTTACCAGAACAAATTCGCATAAAGGCAATACGATCTCTATGTGCCTTGTTCATGTTAGCTTGTATTTTGAATACGAAGGCAGAAAAACGTTCATCAAATGGGTCGATTTCACCTTCACTACTTTCTCTTGGTAATGGTGCAGTTGTCATATCTAAGAAATGTTCAAGGAAAGGTTGTACCCCAAAGTTAGTCAAAGCACTACCAAAGAAAACAGGAGTCAATATTCCGTTCGATACAGCATACTGATCAAATTCCGTACTAGCAATATTAAGAAGTTCACTATCTTCACGCAACTTTTCGAAGAAATGATCTCCTAAAATATCTCGGAATGTTTCATCTTCAAGATTCCCTGTAGTTACACTCGCTGCTTTTTGTCCATGGTCTCCTCCATGAAACGCAATAATACTATTATGGTCACGTTCATAGACACCTTTAAATTCTTTTCCAGATCCGATTGGCCAATTCATAGGATATGTATGTATCCCTAGTTCTTTTTCAATATGTTCCATCAATTCAAATGGATCCATTGCTTGACGATCCATCTTGTTAATGAATGTAAAGATTGGGATTTTACGCAACAAACATACTTTAAATAATTTCTTTGTCTGTGCCTCTACCCCTTTACTAGCATCAATCACCATAACTGCAGAATCCGCAGCCATAAGTGTACGATAAGTATCTTCAGAGAAGTCTTGATGTCCTGGAGTATCCAAAATGTTAATACAACAATCATTATATTCAAATTGTAGTACAGAACTAGTGACAGAGATTCCACGTTGTTTTTCTATTTCCATCCAGTCACTGACTGCATGTTTGTTCGCTTTTCTACCTTTTACACTTCCCGCTTGATTGATAGCTCCACCATATAGTAATAGCTTTTCCGTTAAGGTTGTCTTACCAGCATCGGGATGGGATATAATTGCGAAGGTTCTTCTTCTATTAATTTCATTGACGATATTGCCCATGATATTACCTCCTATTTCATTCGATTCTAAATGCGTGTTAATTATACATGAATTTACATGTAAAATCTAGGGTCAAAAGAAAATGATACGCATAGGTATCATTTTTCTATCTTGTACGTTCTCTTGCTAGAATACGTAACGTTGTACCATTGAAGTTAAATGCTTCGCGAAGTCTATTTTCAAGGAATCGTTTATAACTAAAATGTAGTAACTCAGGATCGTTTACAAACAATACAAATGTAGGCGGAGCTACTGCAACCTGAGATGCATAATAAATTTTCAAACGTTGTCCTTTATGTGTTGGTGGAGGCGTCATAAGTTGAGCATCCATAATGACTTCATTCAACACATTGGTTTGAATACGCATCAATGAATAATCATGTACTTCATCAATCATAGGTAGAAGCGTTTGAATTCTTTGCTTTTTCAATGCAGATACAAATAAAATTGGAGCATAGTTTAAATATAAGAAATGTGCATAAATCTCTTTCTCAATTTTCACCATGGTTAATTCATCTTTTTCAACAGTATCCCATTTATTATAAACGATGATAACTGCCTTACCTGCTTCATGTGCAAATCCAGCAACATGTTTATCTTGATCACGAATACCACTTTCTCCATCAATAACAACAAGTACAACATCACTTCTTTCAATTGCACTCATGGCACGCAATACAGAGTATTTTTCAATGTTTTCGTAGATTTTTCCACGTTTACGGATACCTGCAGTATCAATAACAACGTAGTCTTTTCCTTCTCTTTTGAAAGGTGTATCAATAGCATCTCTTGTAGTACCTTCAATATTGGATACGATAACGCGATCTTGATTCAAAATCGCATTCACTAAAGAGCTCTTTCCAACATTTGGTCTACCAATTACGCAGAACTTAGTCATTCCTTCGTATTCGTTTTTGCCTTGTTGCGGAAGTGAATGTACCACTTCATCTAATACATCCCCAATCCCAATACCATGGGCTCCAGAGACTGCAATTGGTTCACCGACACCCAAACCGTAAAACTCATAAATGCTAGCTTTCATAGATTCATCATCTATTTTATTCACAGCAAGAATAATCTTTTTACCAGATTTCTGTAACATTCTTGCGATATATTCATCATCACTTGTGACACCTTCTCTACCACTAACGATGAATACGATACAATCGGCTTCATCAATAGCGATTTCAACTTGCATTTGAATTTCATTCTGGAAATCTTGATCCTGTATTTGAATTCCACCCGTATCAATGAGGCGAAATTCTTTGGTTAACCAATCGGTTTTCCCATAAATTCGATCACGTGTAACACCAGGTGTATCTTCAACGATACTCTTACGTTCACCGATCATTCGATTAAATATTGTGGACTTCCCAACATTTGGGCGTCCTACGATTGCGACAATTCCATTTATCATATTACTTCAGCAGTGCTGCTGAATCCACCTCCTAACAGTGTTTTTCAGATATTAGATGGCGAATAGCAGTTACGACTTCTTCGATACTCATAGTAGATGTATCAATTTCGTAAGCATCTTCTGCTTTCTTTAAAGGAGAAGTCTCACGATTCATATCCTGATAATCTCTCTTTTCTATATCTTTAAAAATTTCATCATAATTCGCTTCTATATGTTTTCCAATATATTCATCATAACGTCTTTGTGCACGTGCTTCCACACTTGCTATCATATAGATTTTTACCTCTGCATCTGGAAGAACGACCGTCCCTATATCACGACCATCCATAATATAGCCTTTTTCTTCCGCCATTTTTTGTTGCAAAGCAACTAACTTCTCACGTACTTTGGGAAACGCAGAAACATTACTTGCCATCATAGAAATATTGTTTTCACGAATTTCTTTTGAAACATCTTGTTGATTGATAAAAACATTTCCTACAGAATCAAATTCAATATTCATAGTATCAATCAAAGAAGATAATGCTTCTTCATCACTTTGATCTACACCTTTTATTTTTGAATAATAACCAACGCAGCGATACATTGCTCCTGTATCTAAATGAGCAAAACCAAGTTCTTTCGCTAATATTTTGGCGATGGTACTCTTACCAGCTGCACTTGGACCATCAATTGCAATATTAAAACGCATGTTAGAAACCTCCACCTTTCCATACGTAATATCCTATAAAACCAATAATTACAAGTAAAACAAGAATCAGAAAGCATAAAATAAAGTTTAATAATTTATTGTTTTTTTCTACTCCATCTGATAAATCAGTCAATTCTTCTTCATACTCATCCATCTGTACACGTAACTGTTGTGTTTCTTCCATTAATTTCTTATGTAAGTGTTCATCAGGTAATGGAGCTGTTTGGATGGATTCAAATGCATCCGTATTCTCCATATCATATACTGGTTGAATAATCTTTTTTTGAATAACCGGAATTTCTTGTTCCTCTATAACATCACTTTGATTATCAATAATCATCTCCGTAGTTGCATAGATGTCTTCATCCAATGAAGAAGGTTGAATTGGTGCAGTTTCTTCTTGTAATAAACTTTGTACTTCAAGTGCAATATCTTCTCTACTTAATCCAGAAGTATACTCTACAGAGGGATCCTCCTGAATAGGTTTTACATAATGTGTACGTTTTGCACGATTAGCAGCATTCAATTGAGAAAGGATATCTACTTGTGTATCTTCACTTTCACGATTTCCTCTCTGGATATTATATTCGCGTACTTCACGAATAAAGTCATCAAGGTATTCGTTGGTAAAAGTATCTTCAATTTTATTCTCGTTATCTTGCACACGAGATTTTTCACGTTCTGGAATATAAGAAGAATCCTCTTTGATTTCCACTTTCTTCAAAATAGAAGAATCAAATTTTTTCAATACCTCTTGCTGTTCAACCTCCATATTATCATGTGCTGAAGAACTCACAGCATTCTCAGTATCAATTGATTTACGCAAATCTTCGAATTTTTTTACCCTAGATAATTTTTCCATTCGAATTACCTCCTAATCTAAGCTTTATTATACCAAAAATAATGAATCATTGGTACTTATTATAGCTAATAAATGAACTTTTTTCTATTTTTATTAGAAACAAAAAATAACGATAGGTTTCAAAATGAAATTCCCTATCGTCATTTTATTTAATCTTTGTATCTTCCTGAGTATTTTCCATCAGAAGTATTTACTAAAATCACTTCTCCTTGAGATATAAACAGTGGTACTTTTAATTCTAAACCAGATTCAACAGTTGCATTTTTACTAGCAGAAGTAGCTGTGTCACCTTTTACTGCTGGTTCACATTCTACAACTTCTAAAGCTACTTTATCTGGCAAAATAACACCAAGCACTTCTGTTTCAAACATAGAAATGTTTACATTGTCGTTTGGTTTCAAAAAGTTAATTTCCCATTTCAGTCTATCTTTTGGAATTTCAATTTGTTCATAAGTTTCATTATCCATGAAAATCAATGCTTCATCACTATCATATAGATATTGCATTTCTTTTTTTTCGATATGTGCAGGAGTGATTTTATCTCCTCCGCCCCATGATAATTCTACGTTTGAACCAGTTCTTAAGTTTCTAACCTTTGCCTTAACAACCATCGCAGAACGTGCGGTTTTGTTTTGACTTTGTTCTAATACAGTGAAAATATCTCCATCCTGTTGAATTGTCATACCAGGTTTTAAATCGTTTGAGCTAATCATAAATACAGTCACCTTTCTTTATTTATCCTATTATATTTTAATGTATTTAGCGCATTTGTCAAATATTTTGTGATAAACCCTACATTAGACTCTTAAATCGTCTCGAATCTGCAAATAGAATCAAAGAAATAAAGGTAATCAAATAGAAATACCAAAATTCATGATAGGTCACTTCTCTGTTTATGGATAGAATGAAAATAGAAAATATTAAGGTTAAAAATGTCGTCAATACAAAATCTTTATATTCGAGTGAATGACAATTGGGTTGTCGATACAAAAACTGTATCATAAGCATACTTATGAAAAAGAACGGAATCAACCAATAGGCACTCTCATCCACAAACATTAAGATATTTCCCAAAAACGTTAAAAAGGCAAATAAAATTGTACTCATTAATATGGCTAACATGAAAACACCTCCATGATTAGTCTACCTTTTATGGTGTACCATATGCATAATCAAGAATGAAAAATTCTTCACTCAATTGCACATTCACCTTTTTAAGCTCATAATCCCACATATAAGTAACAAATACCTGTTGTTTATTCCAATCAAAATAAAACACGGTACTTTCATATTCCCCTTCCCATGTAACTATTTCTTCTTTTTCAATCTCCTTTTCTTCTGATTCTACATCCATTACTTCAAGTTCGTTTATCTCTGTACGATCTTCTACATCATTTTCTTTGGATTCCTGTATTTTATCCTGTATGTTTTCGATGATATATAAATCAATGAGCATCGCACGTTCTTGTTTCCTAATGTAAGTGTACGTAACTATCTTTTGAGTACACATGGTTGCGAATAATAAAAAGATACTTAATATCATGAGTGCATACATACTGATAAATCCATTATTATTCACATGTAAGAAGTGCTTTTTTAGTTTCATGATTTCGACTCCATTCCATATAAACACATGATTGAGAATATTCAAAACGTACTGTATCAAGATCTTTTAGAAAAATTTCATATCCTTCCCTTTTCACAAGACGTTTATTATGCAACTGCAAAGAAAATGGTTCGTTATGAAAAAGGAATTGTAACGTATTCCCTTCTATGACTAAACCTTTGCTTTGTGCTAGCATGAAACGTAATTGCATACAAGCAATACGGTCTTCACTTTCATATGAAATACTACTCAATCTAGCCATAATCTGCACACATCCTACCAATAAAACACTCATGAGTGATATACAAAATAAGGAAACGAGAACTTCCATCAACGTGAAGCCTTTATGGTTGTTGAATCGAGCGAATTTCTTCATCTTGAAATCCCCCTTTCTCTATGTGTCCCATATGCACTTGAGAATTTGTATAAGATACAATAAGTTGTGCTAGTATGATACAAATAAGCAAAAAGAACAATGTTTCTAAAAGGATCATCCCTTTTTTATTCAACATAGATTCTTCCACTTCCCAGCTGTAATACGATTTTCTTTTGATATCCTTGAAGTGAACATGTGATTGTTCCTGCTTTTGATATCGTTCCTAGCGGTGTAAAGTGAAATCGAATACTTGAACAATGCATTGAAGAAGAAAACGTTTCTAAGTCATTATTTATATGATAAGAATCACCCTGGAAATCGACAGAAATCGTTTTTTTCTTCGCTATACTTTGTGCTTGTGCATACAGTAGTTTGTGATAGATTATCTTCATTTCATATGAAAGTTGCAAAGATGATTGAACCTTTAAAAAAGGCAAACAAACACCCAAAACCGCAATCACGCTTAATACCAACAAAACTTCTATCAGTGTAAACCCTTTACTTGACATGTGCTTCTCCATTGCTGATTTCAATCATATCTCCACTGGGACATCGTCTTTGTGTATCCTTTAAATACCCTTTACTTATTAAATCCTGAATACTTGTAGGTGGCACTAAATTTTCTACTTCATACAATAAAATCTGTGCATTTGCGACCTCAACCAAAGCTTCACACCCTTTTGTTCGTATGATTTTTTCCTTTTGCTGAATATTTGGTAATGTCAAAAGAAAAACTAGCGCAATAATAGATAATACAATCATCATTTCAAGAATCGTAAAACCTTTTGTGTTATTTCTCATAAGGTTCCCTCCTTCACATTTGTTCTAACATACTAAGTGGTACAAGCATGATTTGGTATACAATCAATACTACAAATCCTACAAATGTATACGAGATACATTGAATCGTGGTACTAATCTTTCGTATATATTTATCCCAAACATACTCTTGTTGTTTCATATATGTAATTAACAATTCACATAAGTTTGAAGTAGTCGCACCAATACGAAACGTAGTAATAAATGTTTTATTCAAAAGAGTTGTATGTGCAATCACATCTAACAAATCTTCTCCCATCATCAAGCACTGATTCAATTCATCGATTAAATATTTAAAAAGCGAATCTGCTTGAATACTTGATAAATATCGCATTGCATTCTTTGTGGATATGCCTCGTTTTTGCATTTCGATAAGATATCCGCTAAATACATAAGATTCATAATCTACCAAAAAGGATAATTTCTTATGTAGCTTATATAACACTTGTGTACGAAGTTGTTTATGCATCATAAGGTAACAAGAAAATCCTAGAAACAATATGCATAAGAGCGCAAAACTGATGCAGAACATCTTTATACAAAGTACAAAGAAGGATAAAGATTGGAAACTATCATCCATAGAAAAACTACTCATCATTTGAGGAATGATCATCGTACTAAAGAACCATAAAAGCATATAAGCAAAAACAAGTATACAAATCGGATAGATCGACTTCTTTAACAATCTTGTCTTAATTCCCTTTTCAAACTCCAGTAATGCAATAGAGCTATCAATCGCATCATATAAAGACATAATATTCACAAAGAATCTTAGGTGATCGTAAAACCTTCCTTTTTGCCCCTTTAACAAAACATCGATAAGCGGTGTACCTTGTTCAACATATTCTTCAATTCCACTCATTGTAATATCCAAAAAGCGCAGTGCATCCATAGCAGGATATCCATGTTTTAATAAATCCGCAAAGAATTTCCAAGATGACAAATCAATCTGGCAAATCGTATTGTGCTTCCTCATAGCTGATTTTTTGTTGTTGGAGGGCTTCCTTGATTTGCGCAAAGATATCTTTGTGTTCCATTGGAAGTTCTTGATTATGGAAATAAAACTGTAAGTCTTCTTTTTCGAGTACTTCATAAATACAAACTCTTCCTTTCTTATCTTTAGAACCATACAGTCGTTGTGAACATACCGCAGTTAACGTATGTTTTAAATCTTCATTAGATAATCCAAATTCATTCAATCGTTTAATTGCTTCACTACAACATTTTGCATGTATGGTTGTAAATATCATGTGTCCACTCAATGCACTTCTAAGTAACATTTTTGCACTGTTAGGGTCACGTATTTCTCCTATCATAATGACATCGGGATCATGACGCATCAATTGACGTATTCCTTCTTCATATGTAAAGTTGTTTCGTTCGTTGATTTGTAACTGCAAATAAGAATCATCATAGATTTCAATCGGATCTTCTAAAGAAACGACCTTCAAATGATGTAATGAAGCGATACGTGATAAAATTGCATGTAACGTTGTTGTTTTCCCACTTCCTGTAGGTCCACTTAAAACAACTAGACCACTTCTTGTTTTTGTCCAACTCAAAAAGCTTTGATATTGTGATTGGATGGATGTCAATTTTTCTAATGTAATGTCACCATGATTGTTCAAAATACGTAAAACAGCGGTCTCTTTATCAATCGTTTGAAGCAAAGAAAAACGGAAATAAAAGCGTTTTTCTTCATAGTTGTATGTAAAGTTTCCACTTTGTGGTAGATTGCTGTTTGCTAAATCCATATCACTGATATACTTTAAGTAATTAAATAGCGCAATATCAAATGCGTTTTGATGAATCTCTTGCATGCCATCCACTGTACGGAAGGAAACTTTCAAGCGTGATGCTTCTTTTATGAAGTGCACATCACTTGCGTCATGTTTCAAAATCCAATACAACAAATGTTCCATTTTTTCTTTCACCTTCTCACCTCCTCACTATACTTAATACGAGATAAAAACTAAAAATCCTAAATTTTCATAAAAGTTTTCATAAAAAAAGAACATCCACTATGTGATGTCCTCACTTAAACTAAATTTTAAAACTGTAAAAATGGATTATATAAAAGCTCTTCTTTCCAAGTGGTGCTAGGACCATGTCCTGGATATATCGTTAAATCTACAGGAAGTGTATTCTTCATCATTTTTAGAGATTGCATCATGCGTGAATTACTACTTGTAGCTAAATCTGTTCTACCAATACTTCCTTGAAACACTACATCTCCACAAAATAAATTATCATCCCATTGAATCATAGAACACCCTTCGCTATGCCCAGGTGCATCTATAATAAAGAAATCAAATACCCCAATCTTCATATTCCCTGGCATCAAAACTGAAGGCTTATTCTTTACCACAATCTTTTCACCTAAAGAAAAATTCAAAGTAGGATTGCTTAATAATGGTACATCGTTTTCGTTGATATAAATAGGACATTGATACTTATCTGCCAATGCATCCACGCCTGCAATATGGTCGAAATGTCCATGCGTTAAAACAATCGCATCTACAATACCACCATTGCTATCAATACGTTCCTGAAGCTTTGCAGACTTACTACCTGGATCTACAATGATGACATGAGAATCTTGCCATAACAAATAAGTGTTTACTTGTACCATTCCTAAAACAAAAGTATCTATTTTTTTCATCGTTCTCACTAATAAAAAAGACCAAACATGGCCCTTCTTATTTTTTCTCCTTATGTAAGGTTTTCTTGTTACAACGTGGGCAATATTTTTGAATTTGCATACGTTCTGGATTTTTACGTTTATTACGTGTTCCAATGTAGTTTTCTTCACCACAATCAGCACATTTGAATGTAATTCTATCTCTCATGTTGACCCTCCTCGTACTTGCTTGAAAATTATATCATATTATATTTAAAAATGCTAATACTTTTTGAAAAACTCTGCTAAAATCTGAGGCATAATTTCTGAACCACAAATATTTGCTTCTACAGCGCTGTTATTTGTTGATGATTTTGGTGCTGTACAAGCGAAAGAAACCTTCGCTTCACCACCATATGGAGCAAATCCAATTAAGGATGCATTCGTATAAATTGACTCAACTTCGGCAGTACCTGTTTTAGCTGCAACCGGTTCTTCCAAGCCTCCTAAATTTCCACAATGACCTGCAGCTACACAAGAACGAAATCCATCTTGTACCGTCGCAAGGTTTTCAGAACTATTATCACCAGTCAAGGTACTCAATACATTCGTCTTATTTTCCATAACTTTATAATCAGCATTTACTTCCGTTGCATAACTCACCAAATGAGGTTGTAGTTTCTTACCCCCATTTGCTATTGTAGTAACGTATTGTGCTAATTGAATCGGTGTATAGTTATCATACTGACCTATGGAGTAATCCATTAAACGTCCACCCGCAACAGAATAATCACGGAATCCAATTGCTTCATTAGGAACATCCAATAATGTCTTTGTACCTAAACCAAACATAGAGTAGTAATTACGCATTGTCTTTTGTACTTCTGTCCATTTCTCATTAGAAACATTTAATGGTTGATCGTATACATAGTTTCCTCCAGCTAGTTTAATAACAGATTTAAACATATATACATTACTGGAAACTTCTAGAGCTTTTATAGCATTTACTGGTCCATAGTTCAAAAAACTTGATTTTGTACCTGTTCCAGCAATTTTCATAGGGGCATCATCCTCTATGCTAGATCTTGTTTGTACACCCTCTTGTAAAGCCATATAAACGGTTGCGCCTTTTACTACGGAACCGACCTCATAGGATTGTGTATATGCAGCACTGGAATAATTGTATATTTTACCATCCTGCACATATTTCCCACTCATGGCTAATACATCACCCGTTTGTGGATCCATAATTACAACGATTGCACGATCAAAGGCTTCACGTCCTTTTGATCCAGTGTATTTTTCTAAAACTGAAGTTATTACATCATCCAATTTCTGTTGTAGTTCAATATCAATTGTTAAATGTAAATCATATCCTTTTTTTCCTGAGCTGATTTCATTCAATAATGCAGTTCCATCTTCATCGTAGTTGATTTCACTTACACGTGGCGTTCCAGCTAACAACTCTTCATATTGTTGTTCAAGACCAGATTGTCCTACTCTTGAAGTCATAGAATACCCTTTTGCTTCATAATACGTTTTTAATTCAGCAGGCACTCCTTGTTTGGATGTTGTCACACTACCCAATACATCACGCAATGTATCTCCATATGGATATTCGCGTTTCCATGAACCTAAATCCACATTAAAGCCCTGGTACTGATCTTTGTTTTCCGTTAGATAAGCAACATCTTCTTCACTTGCATCTTCGATGACGACTTTATTTTGTTTGCTTGGTAATTTACGCATCGCAAGATAAACAACAAATGATTTTTTTGTTTGTTCATCCGCAAGTTCGTTTACCATTTCTTCTGTTATTCTACTACGGATTAGCTTTTCTTGCTTTTCCATCTCCAATAGTTCTTCCCCTTTTTTCAAAAGGTTAGTTCCACCATCTTTTTCACCATCTTTTCCTTTATGTAAAAAGATATATAAATCCTGATAATCAGAAGTTGTCATGTTATCAATGCTAACAGTAAATTGTTTCGCGAATTTTTGTGCTAGCTTCCACTGTTCATCCTTAGTTACACCTTTCGGCGGAAAATATATAATGTTATGTGAAGCTACAGTTTTTGCAATTACATTTCCATGACGATCAAAAATTTGCCCACGACTTGCTGCATCAGTTTCTGTATTCGATGAATAGTTCTCTAATTTCACGGTATATGATTCTTTATCATATATTTGTACAAAAACTAGACGAACAGCAATAAACGAAAACAAAACACATATTACAATCGAAAATATAAAGATACGTCTATTTACAATTTTATAATAATCATTTTGAGATTTTAAAATGTCAGAACTTCTACTTAATTTTTTATGATCCAAATTTCGAAAAGGATTACGTATCATGCGTTCACCTCCTGTCCCATATTATAATACATATAGGTGAAAAAATGCTACCTTATTGTAAAAGAATTCAGATTTGTTATAATATTTTAAGAGGTGATTTCATGAAAAGGACAGAAATAAGAAGTATACGTGTGAAAGATGTACAAATTGGAGCACAAAATCGTGTAGTGATTCAAAGCATGTGCAACACACGCACGAAAGATATAAAAGCAACCGTTGATCAAATTTTAAAGTTAGAAAGTGTCGGCTGTGAAATGGTTCGTTTAGCAATTATTGATATGGAAGATGCAACTGCCATTCAATCCATTAAGGCACAAACACATATTCCATTAGTAGCAGATATTCATTTTGATTATCGTTTAGCCATTGCATGTGTAGAATCTGGTATTGATAAGATTCGCTTAAATCCTGGAAATATTGGATCAAAAGAAAATGTAGAGGCAGTGGTAGCTATTTGTAAAGAACGTAATATTCCTATTCGTATAGGTATAAACTCAGGATCCCTTGAAAAAGATATCCATGAAAAATACGGTAAGCCAACAGCAGAAGGTATGATGGAAAGTGCCAAACGTCATGTTTCCATTTTAGAAGAACTAGACTTTCATGATATCGTTCTATCTTTTAAATCTAGTGACCCACTATTATGCATCGAAGCCTATCGCTTAGCATCTACTACATTCCCTTACCCATTACACCTTGGTGTAACAGAAGCAGGAACATATATCGGAAGTGCTATTAAAAGTAGTATGGCTTTAGGAACTTTGTTAAACGAAGGAATCGGTGATACGATTCGTATCAGTGTAAATGGAGATCCAGTAAACGAAATCACCATCGTTAAACAATTGCTAAAGTGTTGCGGTTTATTACACAACACACCAAATCTAATCGCTTGTCCAACATGTGGAAGAACCGCATGGGACATGCAACCTATCGTTAATGAAATGGAAAGCTTCCTCCAAGGAATTAACTGCGATATAAGCGTTGCTATTATGGGATGTGCGGTAAATGGTCCTGGAGAAGCAAAACACGCTGATATTGCGATTGCAGGCGGACATAACGAAGGATTATTAATAAAAAAAGGAGTTGTTATCGAAAAACTCCCACAAGAAAAGATTGTAGAACGCCTTAAACAAGAAATACTAGCGTTTGAAAACGCAACAAAATAAAAGAAAGACATGTTCTCTCCAATAGGAAGGAATATGTCTTTCTTTTCATAAGTAAATTATAATTTACTCTTTTCTTTTTTTAGATATACAACACCATTATGAGAAGGATCAAAATCATAAAGAAGGCGCTCTATCGTAGCTACTACCGATACTGCTAAGATGCATTCCACAATATATGCGATTTCTGAATGGTTGAGAGATGGCCAAAGGATTTTCTGTATATTATTGAAAGCCAAATTCAATGTAATAAACATAATACTGGCAATTAAAGCTCTTTTAGATACTGATATTTTCATAAATATATAACCTCCCCTTTTATCAGGGAGTGTAAAATAAAGTGTGTAAATTAGATAAGCGTACGATATCTAATATGCACACTTGTTTTATTTAATAAAAATGTGATAAATTATAAAACTGAATATGAAAGAGGTAAAGACCATGAC